>CAYLXH010000001.1:0-71049 GCA_964387535.1 uncultured Butyricicoccus sp.
CACCGACACGGGGATTTTCAGTCCCCTGCTCTACCAACTGAGCTACAGAGGCAAATCATTCTCCGCCATTTATCGGAGAACAGTTCCTGTCTCTCATACTTTGCACTCGCGAAGTGCTTGTTTATTATATCGAAGCTTTCGACGGAAGTCAAGCACTTTTTTATTTTTTCCCGCAAGCATTTTGCCAACCTCTTTCCGAAAAAATGCCGGGAGCTCTCGGAGAGCTCCCGGTACCATGCTTATATTTACTGAATCTCCAAACGGCGAGAAGCCGGTGTAATCTCCGCCCTCTTCGGTAGAGTCAGCCTCAGCACTCCGTTGTCATAGGATGCGGCAATCTGATCTCCCTCGATCTGAGAAATATCAAAGCTGCGGCTGTAGGAACCATAATATCGCTCCCGACGCAGATAATTTCCCTTTTCGTCTTTTTCCTCCTGCTCGTTGGAATGGTTTGCCTGAATGGTCAGACGGTCTCCGTCAATATCAATCTGAATATCTTCCTTCCGGAATCCCGGCAGCTCTGCTTCCAGAACGTAGTTCGCACCCTCGTCTTTGATATCGGTGCTGAATGCGCGAAGCGAGGAACCTCCGAAAAACTCCCTTGCCATCTGATCCATCTCAGCAAACGGGTTCATCATACTTCTGTTCAAAGGCATCATGCTCAACATTATAAATTCCTCCTTGCCTTCTGATCGGACCAGGCTGTGGCCTCGTCCGATGCTCTTTTTTGTTTACGCTCTTATTTTATTCCGAAATTATGAAGAATTTTCATTGTTTTTGTGAATAGTTTTTTAATTTTAGCACTCTCAATATTAGAGTGCTAAAATTGAATAATTCTCTTTTTCACATATTATGCTGCCAGCCACGCTCCGACAAGCATAATGCCAAGTGACGCAAAAAAAGTTACGGAAGGCATTTCCTGAAAAATCACAAGTGATAACACGGTTCCGAGAAAGGGGGCCGTGGCATAATACGCACTCGTCCTGGCCGCCCCCAAAATTCTCTGTGCATACACATAAAAGAAAATGCTCATGCCGTAAGCCACAGTCCCGACAGCCAGCACAGCAAACACACTCCAAACCGATGTCAGCCGTTCCCCCAACAGTCCAAACCCAATCACCAGAGAACCTCCACCGGATCCAAGACCTTTTAAAAGCACAATCTGCATCGGGTCTTTCGAGGAAATTTTTCTCGTGCAATTGTTCTCCAAGCCCCAACAAACGCACGCCAGCAAAACCAGCAGCGAGCCATAAGAAAACGAGATGCTCGACACATCTTTCAACGACAGGATCAGGCAGGATACCGTAATACAAACAATGCCCAGCCAAAGCCGACGGTTGATTTTCTCCTGAAATACGATCCAGGCGAGCAGTGCCGTCGCAACAATCTCAAAATGATTCAACAGGGAAGCATTCGCTGCCGTCGTCCCCATCAGCCCCCACAGAAAGCAGATCGGAGCTGCAATGTCCAAGATCATCATCATCACCGTATAGGGAAGATCTTCCCGCGTCAGTCCGACTTCCGCTTTCTCTCCTCGCGTCGCGCGAACCAGTGCGACCACTCCCATGCTCAGCCCCGCGCCAACATAAAGAAAGCCCGCCATCAGCGTTGCCGGCATCGCATCCAGCAGCAGTTTCGAACAGGGTGCGTTGATTGCATAACACGCGGCCGCAAGCACGGCAAATGCGATTCCTTTCTTTCTATCCAAACACATCACGCTCACTCCTTGCATCGTCAAAAAAAATACAGTATACTATGTATGTTACAGAACAATCTGTTCACTGATAGTATGCGCGCTATGTTTCTATCACACAACAATCAAATTCCGCCAATTGTCCGTTATGAAACAAATTGGCAGCATTGTACGGAGAATGATATGGATCGAAGACAACAAAAAACACGGGATGCCATCTTTACGGCGCTCTCTCTTCTGCTTCAAACCAAGCGATATGAACAAATTACCGTGCAAAATATTATTGACACGGCGAATATCGGACGCAGCACCTTTTATGCACACTTTGAAACCAAGGACGACCTGCTGCGCTCTCTGTGCAAACAGATTTTTGACCATATTTTTTCTGACGCGCTGATTGGAGAGCAATCACACGATTTCTCTCAGGATCAACCCAGCTTACCCCAACGTCTTACCCATCTGCTGTACCATCTCAGGGATCAGCGCAGCATCGTCGCCAGTGTGCTCTCCGGTGACAGTCGAAACATATTTCTGCACTATTTTACCAGCTATTTGACAACTCTCTTTTCCAACGAGATCACCACCACACCGGATATTCCTCACGAGTACACCCTGCATCTTTCTGTGTGCGCTTTCGAGGAAACCGTGATCTGGTGGGTCAGCACCGGAATGGTCCATTCTCCTGAGCAAACGATCTCCTTTTATCAAAAAACCATCTCACTGCCATAATCCATCCACCCCTGTCAAACAGGGACTGGGTGGATTTTTCTTGTATGTCCGAACAGCAACAAAGGACTGCGGCAGAGCGCCGCAGTCCTTTGCTGCTCTATTTTTACTTCTGTGCCATAAAATAATCCCGCATGATCTGCAATGTCTGTTCCAGTTCTTCCCTGGTGTGTGCCATCGACAGGAACATTGCCTCGAACTGTGCCGGAGCCAGATAAATGCCGTGGTTCAGCATATAGTTGCAGTACGCTGCGTATGCCTTCGTATCCGATGTCTTTGCGCTCTCATAATCCGTTACGCGTTCTCCGGTAAAGAACAGGCTGCCGAGCGAGCCGATGTGGTTTACCTGCCACGGATATCCGGCCTCACGCACAATCTGCTGCATCGCTTCGAAAAACCAGTCTCCCAACGCATTCAAGCGGTCATATTCCTCCGGATGCTCGTTCAAATAACCGAGCTGCGCCATTCCGGCCGCCATCGCCACCGGATTGCCGCTCAGTGTTCCGGCCTGATAGACCGCGCCGACGGGCGCAACCATCTCCATAACCTCACGCCGTCCGCCATACGCGCCAACCGGCATACCTGCACCAATGATCTTGCCAAACGTGGTCAAATCCGACTGCACGCCAAAGTATCCCTGTGCACCGTCCGATCCCAGACGGAACCCTGTGATCACCTCATCAAAAATCAGCAGTGCGCCATACTGATCACACAGATCGCGCAGGCCCTGCAAAAATCCCTCTGCCGGAAGCACCGTGCCCATGTTGGCACCCACCGGCTCCACAACAACCGCGGCAATTTCCTCTCCGCACGCTGCAAAATGCGCGCGTACGCTGTCCAGATTATTGAAATCCGCCGTCAGCGTGTCTTTCGTGTAGCCGGACGGCACGCCGAGGGAATCCGGCACACCTGCCGTCATGACGCCGGAACCAGCCTTGACCAGCAATCCATCCGAATGACCGTGATAGCACCCGTTGAATTTGATGATCTTATCCCGACGCGTAAAGCCGCGTGCTGCGCGAATCGCGCTCATGACCGCCTCGGTTCCCGAGTTCACCATGCGCACCATTTCCACCGACGGAACCATACTGCAAATCAGCTCCGCCATCATCACTTCCGCCTGCGTCGCCGCACCAAAACTCAGTCCATTCTGTGCCGCTTTGACAACAGCATCATATACCGGCTGAAAATTGTGTCCCAGAATCATAGGGCCCCATGAACTGACAAAATCAATATACTGGTTTCCGTCCTCGTCCCACAGATAGCTCTTATCCGCTTTCGTGATAAACCGCGGGGTCGATCCGATGGATCCAAACGCGCGAACCGGCGAATTGACACCGCCCGGAATGTGTTTGACCGCACGGGCAAACAGCTGCTCTGATCGTGTACTCATGTGATAACTCCTTTCTATTCCTTGCAACATTCATCTATTTTTTCACACGGGCTTGCTTTCCCGATAATACCGCACGGCGGCTTCCGCCAGTGCCTCCAGCGTCGCCTGCTCTGCGGTCACCGTATGCATTCCCTGCTCTGCCGCCGCGTTCGCGGTCTGCCGTCCGATACAGATTGCGGTAACACGCTGCCGCTCGGCTCCCGGTACCAGCCGTGCAAATCCCTGCACCGTGGACGCACTCGTAAACACTGCCATGTCCAGCTCCCCGTCCGCGACAGCCTGCGACACATCCACACCAGAAGGAGTGTCATACACGGTATCGTAGATCGGAAGATCGGTGATTGAGACGGTTTTCCTCCTGCTTATCTCGTCCACCAGTTCGGCAGTACCGACGCGTGCCCGCGGAATGAGAATCCGGTCTCCGTCGCAGCAGCGTTCTCCGATGGCCTGTCCCAGATGCTTCCCGTCATAGACCTCCGGAATCAGATCTGCGACAATTCCATAGCGGCGCAGCTCCTTCGCCGTACCTCTGCCGATCGCCGCAATCGTTCCCTGACCGAACCGGCGGATATCCACATTGCGTTCCTGCATCGCTTCACAAAAGACCGATACGCCCGCCTGCGACGTGAACACCAGATAATCGTAGGTGTTCAACCGCGCAATCGCGTCATCCAACGCCGGGTTGGGACAAATCCGCTCCGTGCGGATGGTCGGAAGCTCCCACACCTCGGCTCCCAGCTCGCGCAGTCGGTCCGACAGTGCGGAGCCGCGCGCCCGGGGACGGGTGACGGCAATTCTTGCACCAAACAGCGGACGCTGCTCGGCCCAGGCAAACTCCTGCGCGTACGTACACACTGCCCCGACGACCACAATGGCCGGCATCGCAATTCTCTGTCTTTGCACCTCTTCTGTCAGCGTGGACACCGTCGCAACAATGCGCTTTTGCCGCGCTGTCGTTCCCTGCTGCAAGATCGACGCCGGCGTCTCGGGATCCATTCCCGCCGCCAGCAGGCCGCTGCAAAGATCCGGCAGTGCAGTCACACCCATCAAAAAGATCAGTGTACCCTTTGTCCGAACCAGCGCTTCAAAATCAATATCGTATTTCTGTCCGGCCCGTCTGTGCCCCGTGATAATATGCACTGAGGAGGCCGCATCCCGATGGGTCACCGGAATCCCATTATACGCCGGTACGGAAATCGCCGAAGTAATCCCCGGCACAATCTCATACGGAATGCCATGCTTTACCAGCAGCTCCAGCTCCTCTCCGCCGCGCCCGAACACAAACGGATCCCCTCCTTTGAGGCGAACCACCGTCTTACCCTCCCGTGCCTTGTCCAGCAGCAGCCGATTGATCTGCTCCTGCGGCATCGTGTGATGTCCCGCTCGCTTGCCGACATCAATCGTTTCTGCTCGCTCCGGCAGAAGCAGCATCATACTCTGTCCGATCAAACGGTCATAGACAACGACATCCGCCTGTTCCAAAACCTGCCTGCCGCGCACCGTCATCAGGCCAATATCCGATGGCCCGGCGCCGACCAGATACACTTTTCCCTGTTTCATCGCACTGCCCTCATCATCTCTTCCGCCAGCCGGATCCCCAATGTCTCCGCGTCCCTGCGGTCGCCCTCTGCACGCCGGCGCACACAGGTTCCCGTGCGCTCGTCGTAGAACAATCCGGCAACACACAGGGTCTCTCGTCCGCTCAGCCATGCATACGCGGCCGTCGGCGTGGTACACCCGCCGTTCAGCGCCGCCAGAAACGCCCGCTCACACCGTGACGTATCCCGGCTCTCTGCATCAAAAAACCCTTCCAGATACGAGTAGTCCTCTCCCCTTCGGCCCTGCACCGCCAGTACACCTTGTCCCGCCGCCGGAATCATCTCCTCTGTCGAAAAGATCCGGGAAATCCGATTCTGCAACCCCAGACGCTTGAGCCCGGCGACCGCCAAAACCGTCGCACTGTACTGTCCTTCGTCCAGTTTGCGTAGCCGCGTCTGTACATTGCCGCGAATCGGAGCAAAGGTTGCCTGCGGGAACAGCTCACGCAGCTGAACAATCCGGCGGCGGCTCGCACAGCCGATCGGCAGAGAAGCATCCATCTCCGTCCGTCCTTCCGGCATAATCAGGGCATCCCTCGGGTCCTCCCGCCGGGAATAGCCGAGCAGCGGCAGCTCTGGCGAAAGCTCCACCGGAACGTCCTTCAAGCTGTGGACGGACACGTCACTCCGTCGGTCGAGCAGCGCCTGATCCAGCTCCTTGACAAACAGTCCCTTTCCCCCCACTTTGTCCAGTGTCCGGTCAAGGATCCGATCTCCTGTCGTGGTCAGTCGCACCAGCTCGGATGACATCCCCGGCTCATTCTCCGCCAGGTAGTCCGCCAGCATCTGGGCCTGAATGACGGCCAGCTTGCTGGCGCGCGTTCCAATTCGTACCAATCTCATGGATTCTTCTCCTCTTCCTCTGCCAGCATCTCGCGGAGCGCGGCACTCACCGCTTTCACCTTGCCGTGGTCTGCGCCGCCGGAGCTGATCCCCACGACCAACCCGTCGTGCTCCATCAGCGCAGGAAAATAAAAATCACACAGCCTCTGATCTGAGGCAATGTTGACCGGGATCCCTTTTTCGCGGCACTCGTCATAAATCTGTCGGTCGACCTGCGCATCGTCCGTCGCAGACAGCACCAGCATCACGTTCGGAATCGTTCCCATACGATACCGCATGCGAATGACGGTCACCTGTGCGGCATACTGCTCTGCCAGCTCCTGTACCTCCTGGCTGATCTCCGGAGCGGTCACAGTGACGTGCGCCCCAAAGCGCAGCAGTCCGCGCAGACGGCGGGCCGCAATCCGTCCCGCACCGTACAGCGCAATGGGTTTTCCCTCCATCTCCACAAACAGCGGAAAATAACTCATGGCTGTTCCTCCGGATAGGCCTGTGCAAACGCATCCAGACAAGCGCGCAGCGTTTCCGGCTCCGCTGTATCGCGCAGCGCGAACAGCAGCTTGCTCACCACCTTGGCACTGGAACGCTGAATGGACTGCTCCAGCACATTCTGTGCTTTGGTAGAAATTTCCACTTCGCCAAACGCTTTGCCCGTCCGCCAGCAGACGTCCTTCGCCGCCTCCTGGCTGATCCGCTGAATCTGCGGGATGAACTCCCTGCACTCGTACCACGACACAAACTCCTCCACGCTTCCGCACAACAACTCATGCGCCTGCTCCATCTGTCTCCGGGTCTCCTCGGACTGACGGTCCACCGCAAACGAATCAATATCATACACCGTGGCATACGGCAGCGATGCAATCTCCGGGTCAATGTCACGCGGCACCGCAAGGTCCAGGAACAGCTTGGGCTGCGTCAGATTCAGCGCTTCCAGATCTTCCCGACGCAGCGTCAGATTGGGGCTCGCCGTCGCCGAGACGATGACCGAGCACTGCGGCAGATACGCATAGCGTTCGCCGTAATGAATGCGGCGGCATCCCT
This sequence comes from uncultured Butyricicoccus sp., assembly GCA_964387535.1. Lineage (GTDB taxonomy): Bacteria > Bacillota > Clostridia > Oscillospirales > Butyricicoccaceae > Butyricicoccus_A. The sequence goes on from CAYLXH010000001.1 coordinate 7,295, forward strand.
CGGGAATCTGTACCATGCCGCTCCGGTACTGACGCACTGTAACTGTTACGTCTGCGCCCTGCTCCCGCAGTGCCGTCGCGGTCAGCCTGCCCATCTCACCGTTTCCGATGACCATACAGCGCAGGCCGTCAAAACAGTATCCCTGCTGTTTGAGCTGCGCAATCGCCGACGAAATGGCAGAGGAGTTGGATTTGTGGAATGTAATTTCGGTTTTCACCTGTTTTCCGGCCGTCACGGCCATCCGAAACAGGACTTCCATCACTTTGTCCGTCGTCTCCGCCTCGCGCGCCTCCGACAACGCTTCCTTGACCTGCATCAGGATCTGATCCTCTCCCACAATGCGGGATTCCATGCCAGATGCAAGGGCAAACAGGTGCTCCACCGCATCCCGTCCGCTTCGCCAGACAAATGCCTTGCGGTGCTCCTCCGGTGCCTGCTGTTTGAGCGCACAAAGGCACTCATACACCGTCTCCCTCTGCCCCTCTGCCGCGCTCAGGTAGACCTCCATGCGGTTGCACGTAGACAGCATCACACAGCCGTTCACGCCCTCGATGTCGGCAATCGCCCGGACTGCCTCCCGCAGCCTCGTTTTCGTAAACGAAAATTTTTCTCTCTGTTCCAGCGATGCGACACTGTGGTCAATGCCCAGCATCTGGACATTCATCGCGGATATGCTATCTTGTTTTGTTGTTTTTTGCATCGTTCAGCCCTGCCATCCACGCGCGGAAGGATCCAGCGCATTCACCGCCGTGTACAGCAGCGCGTTGCTGATCGCAGCAGCGACGTTGCTTCCGCCCTTGCGTCCCATGGCCACAATCGCCGGAACGCCGTACTGCTCACACACGGCAAATAATTCCTTTTTGCTCTCTTCTACATTGACAAATCCCACCGGCACACCGATGACCAGCGACGGACGCAGACCCTCCCGGATCAGCGCCGACAGGCGGAGCAGCGCTGTCGGCGCGTTGCCAACCGCAAATACCGCATCCGGTGTCCGCTGCGCGGCATATGTCATAGACGCCGCCGCCCGTGTCGTCCCCTGCGCCCTCGCCAGCGCCGCAATCAATTCCTCCGCCATATAGCAGGACACGCTCCCCGACAGCTGATCCAGCGCCGGTTTGCTGATTCCAGCCTTTGTCATATTGGTATCCGTGACAATGGGCACGCCCCGCTGCAGGGCGGCAACTCCCTGCTGCACTGCACCGTCAGTAAAGGTGAGGTTTCGTGCGTAGTCAAAATCTGCCGTCGTGTGAATCACCCGCCGGACAACCGCCTGCGTGTCTTCCGGAAGGACAATGCCGCGCTGCCGCAGCTCCTGTTCAATAATTTGCATACTTGTGCGCTCAATATCCGCCGGCAACGTATGCGTGATCTTCATTTCCATTCCTCCAATAGCCGGTACACCTTATCCATATCCAGTGCGCCGCGCACCTGTTCTGCCAGAATGTCGTATTGCTTCTGCACATAGGCCGCACGCGTCATGCATTCCGCCTGTTCACAGGCGATGCCCTTGCGCGCACACAGATACTCTGCCAGCCGCGCGGTCAGATCCCCAGTGTCAAACAGGCCGTGCAGATAGGTTCCGAACACCTCTCCCTGCACACACCCGTCACGCGTTCCATTGGACAGTACACAGAACGCTGCGCCATCTGCCTCTGTCTCACCCATATGGATCTCATATCCGTCCAATCGGACTCCGGTCAGCGCACCGGTCTGCACGACAGCCTGCACTCGTGTGCGCGTTTTGCGCGCACAGAACGTCGTGCGGACCGGCAACAGCCCCATACCGTGTACAACATCCCGTGTTCCCTCTGTGTGCTCCGGATCCGCCAGCATCTCGCCGAGCATCTGATAGCCACCGCACACGCCCAGAACCGGGGTCCCGGCGGACGCCAGCTTGCAGATCGCAGCCTCCAAGCCATTTTGTCTCATCCACAGCAGATCGTCCATCGTGCTCTTGGTTCCCGGAAGAATCACCAGGTCCGGCTGTCCCAGCTCTGCGGTATGCTTCACATAGCGGACCCCCAGCATGGGATGAACCTCCAGCGGCGTAAAATCTGTAAAATTAGAGATACGTGGGAGACGGATCACTGCAATATCCACCGGCTTGACCGTTCCGGTGCGATCCAGGCGCGGGGACAGCGAGTCCTCGTCGTCCACATCCACACAGACGTAGGGAACCACGCCCACAACCGGAAGTCCGGTCTTCTCCTCCAACATCGTCAGGCCGGGAGCCAAAATCGCGCGGTCGCCACGAAACTTGTTGATCACCAGTCCCTGAATGCGCTCCCGTTCGTCCGGCTCCAGCAGCGCCACGGTTCCGTACAGCTGCGCAAACACGCCGCCGCGGTCTATGTCGCCCACCAGCAGCACCGGTGCATTCACCCGCTTGGCCAGCCCCATATTCACAATGTCATCCTGCTTGAGATTGATTTCCGCAGGACTTCCCGCGCCCTCAATCACTATCATATCATATTCCTGCGCCAAACTGCGATAGGCTTCTATCAATTCCGGAATCAATTGTTTCTTATACCGGAAATAGTCTGACGCCGACATCTGCCCGCGCACTTTGCCGCAGACGATCACCTGGCTTCCGGTGTCGCTGGACGGCTTGAGCAAAATCGGGTTCATGCGGACGTCCGGCTCAATGCCCGCCGCTTCCGCCTGCATGACCTGTGCCCGTCCCATCTCCAGGCCATCCCGTGTGATATAGCTGTTGAGCGCCATGTTCTGGCTCTTGAACGGAGCAACCCGGTATCCGTCCTGCCGAAAGATGCGGCACAGCGCGGCGCACAGCAGGCTTTTTCCTGCCCCTGACATCGTCCCCTGCACCATGATACATTTTGCCTGACTCATTTCAGCACCTCCCTGAGTGTCCACAACAGCCGGTCATTCTGCTGCGTTCCCTGAACCGCAATTCGATACCAGTGTCCGTCCAGTCCGTCAAAACTTGCACAGTTTCGAATCAGAATTCCACGCTCCCGCAGCTGCTCTGCCAGTCCTTCCCGACTGCGAAACAGCAGATAGTTCGCCTCTCCGTCAATCGTGGCCACTCCCATGTCGCGCAGACTGCGCAGCATGCGCCTCCGCTCTGTGGCAATCAGGTTGCGAACGCGCTGTACATAATCGTTTTCCTTCAGCGCGGCAATCCCCGCGCGCTGTGCCAGCGAGGATACCGCCCACGGCGGTCCCTCTCGGCGCATTGCAGTGAGCATCCCCGGATTCGAGCACAGACAGTAGCCCAGACGGAGCCCTGCCATCGCATACATCTTGGTAAACGACTTGACAATCACCAGCTTTGGCATGTCCGCCAGCCGGCCCGTCTGGGTATGCGCCTCCGGTCGCTCGACGAAATCCAGAAAGCACTCATCCAACACCAGCCAGGTATCCGTTTCGACGCAGCGGTCGCACACGCGTTCCAATAGGGAACGATCCGACGTAATTCCCGTCGGATTATTCGGTTCACACAAAAACATCACATCCGTCTCGGATGTGATGGCACCCAAAACGCCTTCCTCCAGGCGGAAGCCAGACTCCTCGGACAGTCTCCATGTTTCCGTGATACATCCGACGGTATCCAGTGCCGCCTGATATTCCGAAAAGGTCGGTGCTGTGACCAGCGCCCGCTTGGGACCAATCGCCCGAACCGCACGGTAGATCAGATCCGCGGCTCCATTTCCGCACAGGCACCAGTCTGCGGGAACTCGTTCCCGCGCTCCGATTGCCGCACACAGTTCGCGGCACAGCGGATCGGGATAGCGCTCCGCCGTGTGTAACGCCTCTGCAACGGCACGCCGCACTCCCTCGGGCAATCCCAATGGGCTGACATTCGCAGAGCAATCCAGCGGCAACGTGCCGTATTCTTCCTCAAATCCGGCCCAGTCTCCTCCGTGTTCCACGTCACACAACACCTCCCCATCCCATACAGATCGCCGTGCGGAGCAGCAATCCCAACAGCACTGCCAGAATACTCGACGCGTACATCATCCGGTTTGCCCGCACAATGTCCTCCGGCTCAATCCGACGCTGTGCGTCGCCAATCGTCGGCTTCTCATACCGTTCTCCAAAATAATACGCCGGTCCGGCCAGCTCAATCCCCAAAGCCCCCGCACAGGCAGATTCAGTCTGCGCCGAATTCGGACTGGCATGGCAGCGCCGGTCCCTTCTCCAGATTCTCCACGCCCCTTTTGCGCTGTATCCCGTCAGCCCCGCTGCAGCGATCCACAACAGCGCCGCAAGCCGCGACGGGAGATAATTCACCGCATCATCCAAACGCGCCGCCGCACGGCCAAACCAGCGGTACGTTGTATTCTTATATCCTACCATACTGTCCATTGTATTGATAGATTTATACGTCAAAGCCAGGGGAGCTCCGCCAATCAGCATATAAAACAGCGGGGCAATCACACCGTCCGAGGTGTTCTCGGCCACGGTTTCCACCGCAGCCCGTGTGACGCCCTCTGCGCTCAGCGCATCGGTATCCCGTCCGACGATTCGTGCCACTGCGCGCCGCGCCTCCGGGAGATCGGCCTCCGGCCACAACTCGCGAAAAACGCGGCAGCTCTCCTGCTGCAGCCCGCGGGCCGCCAGGGCCTGCCAGCACCACAGCGTCTCCACCGCAAAAAAAGCAGCTGGATGAACCCGCCATGCCACCGCACACACCGTCCCGGTGATCAGCGCCGTTCCCAGCGGCAGCAACGCGGCCAGCAACGCTCCGCCCACAAGCTCCCCGCGTTTTGTCTTTGGCAGATGTCGGCGCAGCAGACGTTCCAGTGCAGTGATTCCCTTTCCCATCCATATCACCGGATGCGGCATCCAGCTCGGATCCGCCAGCACACAGTCCAGCAGAAAGCCGCACGCAATCGCTGCTGCAACGATCATCGGACACCGCCTTTCGCATCCTTTGTGTACTGCACCGTATCCACCAATCGCATCTGCCGGGAACGCTTCCATGTGTTCGGCTCCGCCTCGAGGACATATCCTCCGGCAGTCGGTCCGCACCAGGCAAAATACGGCCGCTGCGGCAGCGCAAAGCGCTCCATCACGCACATCTGTGTGCCGCCGTGTGCGACGATCACCAGGCGGCTCTGTCCGCACTGCATTGCCTCATCCATCAGCCGGACAAATGCCGCACATGTCCGGTCAGAAAACTCCTTGCGGCACTCGCCTCCGGGACATCGGCTCTCGCAATTGCTGTCTACCCACGCGCGGTAGTCCGCGTCCTGCTCCATTTCGATGTGATTTCGTCCCTCAAACACGCCAAAATCCATCTCGGTCAGCGCGGGAACCACAATCTGCCGGGCCATCGGAAAGATACGCTGCGCCGTACGCCGTGCGCGGAAGAGTGGGGATACGTAGACGGTTTCCGGCGAGAACTCCGCCTCGCACAGTTCGGCTTCCCCTCTCGGGGACAGCGGAATGTCCGCCGTTCCCTGGTACCGCTTGTCCTCATTATACGCCGTCATTCCATGACGCAACAGATAAACTTTCATTCCTGTTCTCCTTTGAGCACGAGCGGAAGCCCGCAAAATACGCGCACCACTTGCTGCGCCCGCTGCGCCAGCAGACACGCGAGCCGGCCGGCCGCCTCGCGCTCCGCCCGTTCCTTCGGATCGATCGGAACCACGCCGCCGCCGATCTCCGTGGCAATCACAACATCATATTCCGTCAGCTCATCACACAATGTGTCCAAATTCTCTGCCCGGGCCGCCTGTTTCTGCACATCCCAAACCGCATGCAGGGCCAGCTGCTCATCGTTCCATCCAAATCGCTGCTTTACATAGTCTTTTTTTCCGCTGTACAGCGGTCCCGTGACAAAGATCATCCCATTCCCTCCAGTATCTGACCGGCAACCACTGCCGCCAACATCCAAAGTTCCGCCTTTTGTAAAAACCATCCGGCCAAATCACCGGTAATTCCTCCAAAACTCTTGACGGCAACCGAATGATACCGCCACAGTACGAGCAACGCCGCAATCACCATTCCGACTCCCGTCCACCGGGCCGCCGCAATCAGCGCCACAGCCGCAACAAAGGCACCGGCTCCCAGCACCAGGCGCACTCGTCTCCGATCGGAAGCGCTGGCGAAGGTGTGCGCCAATCCGGTATCCTTCGCCATCGGAAAACATGACACAGCAAAGCCCGACAGCAGGCGCGAGAACACAAAGCTCAGCGACAGCGCCAGCATCGCAGAACGCGTCGGCGTCAGCTCCACACACAGCGCCAGCATCGCCATCAGATACACTGCCAGACGAATCACCGCAAACGCACCGCAATGCGGGTCGCTCAGAATATTCAGCTTTTTCTCCCGGCTGCCATAACTGGCCAGCGCATCACATGTGTCCGCATAGCCATCCAGGTGAATTCCTCCTGTGACAACAATCGGAATCAGGCACAGTCCGGTGCCGCGCGCAAAGGAAGACAATCCCAGCCCCCCTGCTGCCAGCGTCCACAGCACACACGCCGCTGCAATGACCACTCCGACCAACGGAAATGCACACAGCATATACCGCATATTATTTTGATTCCATACGGGCTGCGGAACCGGTACCGCGGAAAACATCGCAATAGCCACCGCAACAGTCTCAACTACAATCATACTGGCTCTCCCTTATAATAATACGGCACGCCGCACACCACTTCGGTCACCGTATCCGCCCGTGCCGCCAGCATCCGGTTGACCGCCGCCAACCTGCGCAGATACCGGTCCGTGTCGCCTGCATAGCAGTCTCCGCCGCAGAACACCTCGTTGGACACCACAATCAGCCGCTCGCACTGTGTTTCCAACGCGTCAATCCCCGTCTCGACCGCCTCAAGCACCGCCTCTCCGGCGCCATTCGGCGCATACAGCTCGTTGGCCACGAGATTGCTCATGCACTCCAGCAGGAGTACTCCTCGCTCGGGCAGCACCACCGAACCAAGCGTTGTATAGCACTCGACGGTCTCAAAGCACTTTTCCGCCCGCATGCGCCGGTGCTTTTCAATCCGGGCCACCGATTCTGCATCGAATGGCTGCATCGTCGCAATGTAGTACCGCGGCCTGTCTCCCGTGCGCTGCACCAGCATCTCCGCAAACTCACTTTTTCCGGAGGCCGCGCCCCCGATCACCAGATCAAGCATCAGAATCCTCCGAGCGGCTGGTAGGCCTCAATGCCGCCTTCGTCAAACGTATAGCACTCGGCATACACCGCCCGTGCCATATCCAGCAGCGGGATCGCTGCCACCGCACCGGTTCCCTCGCCCAGACGCATGCCGGCGGTAATCAACGGCTTTCGGTGCAGCGCCTCCAGCAGCGTCATCCCCGCCGGTTCCGCCGAGACATGGCTGGCAAACACGGCGCATTCTGCCGCCGGACACAGCCGGACGGCACACAGCGCACCCACCGCACTGATCAGACCATCCATCAAAATTGGGATACGGTACATCGCACCGCCTAAAAACGCACCGCACAGCGCGGCGATGTCAAAGCCGCCCACCTTCGCCAACACATCAATCGGATCGTCGGGATTGGGCCGGTTTACGGAAATCGCCCGTTCGATTGCGGCGATTTTGCGCCGCAAGCCCTCATCCGTCAGTCCGGAGCCGCGTCCCGTCATGTCAGCGGGTGCGCGCTGCAGCAGCACACTGGCCACCGCACTGGACGTCGTGGTATTTCCAATCCCCATCTCTCCGGTCGCAATCAGATGAACGCCCTGCTCGGCCTGCTCTCGCACGGTCTCTATCCCAACACAGATCGCCCGTTCCGCCTGCTCCCGTGTCATCGCCGGCCCCACAGAAATGTCTCCTGTGCCGTTTCCCACACGGCGTGGGAGCACGCCGTCACACGGCTCAAAGTCCAATATGCCGACATCCACCGGCACTACCTCGCAGTCCACGACCGCCGCCATGCGGCACACGGAGGTGCGGCGCTGCGCGAGATTTCGTGCCACGATTCCCGTCACACTGCTGTCAACCTGCGCCACATTCTGCGCCACCACTCCGTTGTCGGCACAGAACACCAGCACACTGCGCCCCGACAGAGTAATCGTGCTGCTTCCGGTCAGCGCGGCAATGTCCTCCAACGCTGTTTCCAGCAGACCCAAGCTGCCCAGCGGCTTGCTGCACTGTGTCCAGCGCTGATGGGCCTGCCGGCGCGCCTCTTCGTGTGCCGGGACAATCTCCCGTATGTATTCCGACAATGCGTTCATCGTAATTCCTTTCTTCGTCTTGCCGCATCCACAAAGCGCTGTGTCAGCTGCGGGTGTCCGGCAAAATACAGATGCGGAAATCCGGCATATAGATTTGGCCCCGTGATGCCACAGCGCCAGCTGCGTCCGCTCACGGGCTTGACCGCCTGCAGATCGCTTCCATTTTCCGTGCTGTCCCAATAGTGGAATTCGTGCGCCGGAATACACTCCCCCGCACGAAACAGCAGGCTGTCTTGCTGTGCAGTCAGCTCCACATAACCAAATCGTACCAGGCGGCTCCGGTGCACGGCATCTCCTCCCAGCACTCCCGCCATCGGATATACCGTTCCCGCATCGTCTTCCACACTCTGTCCCAGATACAGAAATCCGCCGCACTCCGCCACCGTCGGCAGTCCGCTCCGGATTGCCTCCCGGATGCTCCTCCGCATGGATACATTCTCTGACAGCGCCTGTGCATGCAGCTCCGGATATCCACCCGGCAGATACAGGGCGTGTATGTTCTCCGGCAGCGCTATATCTGTCAGCGGGCTGAATGTGACCAATTCCGCCCCCCGCGCACGAAACGCCTCCAGCGTCTCCGCATAAGCAAAGCAAAACGCCGCATCGCTTGCGACGGCAATGCGCACTTGCGCGGAACCATGCTGTGCATATACCGTATGCGGTACACGGTCCGTCGTGCATAGGGTATACAGCCGCGCCATATCCACGGTTTGCTCCATGCAGTCTGCAACCGCATCCATCCGCTCCTTCCAATCCACAATTTCCGCTGTGGTGTACAGGCCCAAATGGCGGCTTGGCACCTGGGCTTGCTCCAGATGCGGCAGATACCCCAACGCAGCCACTCCAGCCTCGCGCTCAATCACCGGTGCAAGGCTGTGAAACAGCGTCGGCGTGCAGTCATTCAGGATGACTCCCACAATCCGGCTGGGCTGGCGGAATTCCTTCAGTCCGCGAACCTGCGCCGCCAGCGTCAGACTCGCCCCCTTGGGGCGAAGCACCAGAACAACCGGCAGCTCCAGGGTATCCGCCACATGCCATGCACTCGCCTGCGTCGTGGTGCCGCCCACACCGTCATACAGTCCCATCACGCCTTCACATACCGCCGCCCCATGTCCCTGTATTTTTTCACGATAGCACCGCCGCACATACGGCTCATCCGACAGAAATAAATCCAGATTCCAGCTGTCCAGGCCGAGCACGGAGCGGTGAAACATCGGATCAATGTAATCCGGTCCGCACTTGAACGCACAAGGACGTTTCCCCTTGCGCCGCAGCAGAGTTAGCAGCGCACAGGTGACGGCCGTCTTTCCGCTCCCCGACGCTGGGGCCGCAATCAGACACTCAAACATAGGTGCCACCCGTAATCAGGAACACCGGATTGTTGGCCGTCATCAGATGCAGCGATCCCGCCGGTTTGCTGCGGCTGACCGCAATTTGTGTCACCACAGCCTCCAGCCCGCGTGCGGTCAGCGCAGACACTGCCGCGCTCAGCGTCTCCACCGCAATCGCAGAGATACAGATGCGTGCATGCGGATTCTTCTTCAGGATACAGTCCAGAATCCCGTCCATCTCTCCCTTGGTCCCACCGACGAACACCGCGTCGGGTGCCGGAAGATCCGCCAGCGCCTCTGGCGCTTTTCCCTCCACTGCCGTCAGATTCCACGCGCCGAAGGCTTCCCGGTTGGTGCGGATGAGTGCGCAGCCCTCCGGGCTGCACTCCACCGCGTACACCCGTCCGCGCCGTGCCGCCAATGCCAGCTCCACCGAAACGCTTCCGGTTCCCGCCCCGACATCCCACAGCACGTCCGTCGGACGAACCGCCAGCTTACCCAGTGCCGCAGCGCGGATCTCCTGCTTGCTCATCGGAACCTTTCCGCGGACGAACCGTTCATCCGCCATGCCGGGACACACGCGTTCGGTTGGCGGAGCGCTCTCTGTCAGCAACACGGAGAGCGGCGCAAAGCGGCATGCCGCAAACTCCTCTGCCTTTCCGCACCGGATCTGCTCATCCTCGTACGAGAGATTCTCTCCCACGGTCACAGACAGCGCACCCAATCCGGCATCCGTCAGCTGCCTGCACAACTCGGTCGGCGTCAATCCACCGCCCGTCAAAAACAGCACCGGCTTTCCGTCCATCACTTCGCTCACCGCGTCACAGTCCACCCCGTGCGCAGAAACCAGCTTCCACTCATGCCACGGCCGCCCCAGACGCGCCGACAACAGCTGCACACTGGAGATTCCGGGAAGCACATGCACCGGAATGTCCTCCTGTCGAAGCAGGTCCAGCAATCCGCGCGCTCCGGAATAAAATCCGGTGTCCCCGCTGTACACCACACAGCAGTCGCTTTCCCGGTTTTGCTGAAGCAGCGCGAGAATGTCTTGATAGCGCACGGCCGGAATGCATCGTGCCATGCACTCCTCCGGCAGCGACTGCAGCAGTCGCTGCGCTCCGATGACAACCTGTGCATCGCGCAGACTCTCCTGTGCCTCCGCCGTCAGTGTTCCGGCTCCTCCGCCTCCCAGTCCAATCAGCGTGACCTTCATCGCATTCGCTCCTCACATTCTCGTACTATCGTTTCCAACTCCGCTCCGCTCTCCTCCGGCCGCTGAATCACCACTAAAGTAACGCCGGCGCGTTCTGCCGCCCGTACCTTTTCCGGGAACCCTCCGGCAGCGCCGCCGTCCTTCGTGACCATCCATCGGATGTCATATTGATGCAGCACGGCAAGGTTCATCTCTTCGGAAAACGGTCCCTGCATCGCAATGATATTGCGGTGCGGGATGTTCGCCTGCGCACAGCGGTCCAGACTGCTCTGCACCGGAAGCACGCGCGGATACAGCCGCTCTCCGCCAAGGCGCGCAAACGCCGTCAGCTCCTTTGCCCCGGTCGTCAACAGGACGTTTCCCTCCCGCAACGAAAGCCAGTCTGCCGCCTGCTCCGCGCTGGCCACAAACACACCGTCGTGTTCCTGTGTACTGCGCGGTCGAAGCAGCCTCCGATACGCAATGCCCTCCCGCGCACAGGCTTCGCGCACATTCTGCGTGACCAATACCGCATAGGGATGCGTGGCATCGACGCACAGCGCAGCCCCGCGCAGCACATCCTGCATCTCTTTCACCGTCTTTCGTCCGCAGGACACCGTGATGCCGTCCTGCTCTCCCTGCTCTTCCCTTCCGTACTCGGTCGCCACACAAACCGTCACAGAAATGCCGCTGCGCGCCAGACGGTGAGACAGCACGCGTCCTTCGGTCGTGCCGCTGAAAATGACAATCCTCATCGCGGCCGATACCCTCGCGGGGTCACCATACGCCCGACGCTGATTTTCGTCGAACGCGAGCCAATGAATACCGTGGTAAACATGTCCAGCGACTCCTCCGGCAGCTCACCCAGTGTCAAAAGTCTGCTCTCCTGTCCCTCACGGCCGATGTTCCGAACCCAGCCGCACACTGTGTCCGGTGACTTTGACTCCATCAAAATCGCACACGCCCGTTTGAGCGTGTCAGTGCGTTTTTTCGAGCACGGATTGTACAGACAGACCGCAAAATCTCCCTGCGCAGCACAGCGCAGCCGTGTCGCAATCTGCTCCCACGGGGTCAGCAAATCCGACAGGGAAATCACACAGAAATCATGTCCCAACGGAGCGCCCAAAACCGCGCCGCCCGACAGCGCCGCCGTCACGCCGGCGACGACCTCCACCTCAACCTCCGGGAAGTCATCCGCCAGCTCCAGCACCAGTCCGGCCATCCCATACACACCGGCATCACCGCTGCACACCAGCGCGACCGTGCGTCCTTCGCTTGCCGTCTCCAGTGCCCACAGGCAGCGGGCGCGCTCCTGCCGCATCGGTGTGCTGAACGTCTCTTTATCCGGAAACATCGGTTTGACCAGGTCAATATACACCGTGTAGCCGCACAGCACCTCCGCCCGATGCATCGCAGCGTGCGCCTGTCCGGTCACAAAGTCTTTCCCTCCCGGGCCGATACCCACCACATACACTTTATTCATCCTGCCATCTCCAATCCGGGCAATATGGTTTGCATGCCAGCGCCATCGTGACTCCATGGCCCGCATGCTTTGGTTCCAGAATCGTTCCGCCGGAGCAGCACACCGCACTGCGTTCACAAACGTTATCCACTCCGGTCACGCTGTGCACAAACGGCGATGCGGTAAACACGCCGGGAACCTCCGCCAGCTCCTGAGCCGACCAGGTCACAAACGGCCATCCATGTGCCTGGCAAAACGCAACCAACCCCGGCTCCTCTTTCTTTCGGTCGATGCTGGAAACCGCGCACACCGCCCGCTCGCTCAATCCGGTCTGTCGCTTCAGCGCAGCAAATTGCCGCTCCAACACTTCGTTCGGCGTGTCCTTCCGACAGCCGATGCCCAGCACGACCGTGCAGGGAATGATACGCAGCGCGTCTCCCTCAGATTCCCGCCAGTCCAGCCGAACATCACACCGCTCGGGGTCGCGCGTGAGCACCAATCCTTCCGGCGGAGTTCCGGCAATCGGCCAAAACGAATACACGGAAATCTGCTCACCGCGCAAAAGCCCTGCGGAAATCCGCTTGATCTGTTCCGGATTTCCAATCGTCCCCTCCTGCCGTTTGGACCACTCGTCCACCGCGAACCGTCCGTGACAGTCGGTTGCGGTGGTGATGACCGGCACCGCGCCGCAATGCGCCGCAATGCGCCGCGCCAGCGCATTCGCTCCGCCCAGATGCCCGGACAAAAGCGAAACCGCAAACCGTCCGCACTCATCCACAACGACCACCGCCGGGTCTTTGGTCTTGTCCGCCACGTACGGTGCAATCGCGCGCACCGCAATGCCCGCCGCACCGACAAACACCAGTCCGTCCGCGCGCTGCATCGCCTGCCGCGTCCACTCGTCCAGAGACAGGGGACGTCGGCAGCGGCTGACCGTCCCACCCAGCGCATCCGCCAACCGGTGTGCCAGCGCCTCACCGGTATCCGTAAACGAAAAATATTCCAGCGTCATGGCGTCTCCGCTTCCCGAAATCCGGTCTTGAACGAGGGATCGTACAGCTTGCTCCGCTCATAGGACTCTCCCAGAAAATCCCCCACCAGAATCAGCGCGGTCTTGGAAATTCCTTCGCGTCGGGCACTTTCCGCCAGCGTCCCCACCGTACAGCGCACAATTTTCTCCTCCGGCCACGTCGCCTTATACACAATCGCTGCCGGCGTTTCCTCAGTATATTCTCCCTGCATCAGCTGCTCCTGTACGTCATCCAGCAGTCCAGCAGACAGAAACAGCACCATTGTCGCACCGTGTTTGGCAAAGCTTGCAACGCTTTCGCGCTCCGGAACCGGCGTTCGTCCCGCCATACGCGTAATCACTACGCTCTGGCTGACATTCGGCAGCGTGTATTCCGCGCACAGTGCCGCCGCAGCGCCGCAGAAGCTGGAAACCCCCGGGGTATCATCGTAAGCGATTCCCGCCTCGTCCAGCCTGTCCATCTGCTCCCGGATCGCTCCGTACAGACTCATATCCCCGGTGTGCAGACGGACGGTTGTCTTTCCGCCGCGCTCCGCTCGTTCCATGGCCGCCAACACCTGCTCGAGCGTCATTTCCGCACTGTTATAGATCTCACAGTCCGGTTTCGCCAACTGCAGCAGCTCCGGATTGACCAGGCTTCCCGCATAGATAATCACATCCGCTTCACCCAGCAGCCGTGCCCCCCGCACCGTGATCAAATCCGCTGCGCCGGGACCTGCTCCCACAAAATGTACCATCCGTTACTCCTTTACCACAATTGTTGCGAAATATCCCGCCTGTTCTCCATCAGGAAACTCTGCCAGATTGGGATACACCGCCTCCTCCGGCAAACCACAGCTGCGCACCATCGCGCTGCGGTCCCGAAGCCCGGCATCATCCAGTGCCCGCAGCACCTTTGGCAGCTGTTTTCCGGATTTCATCAGAATTTTGGTCCCCGGCATCTCCAGAATGCCGTCAATCTCTATGCTGCCCGGCGCAATGTGCAGCGGCTGATGCATTTCGGTCAGGCTGATTCCCAGACGCGCCGCACAGGCACAGAAGCTCGGTACTCCCGGAATCATACACGTCTCATAGCCGCGCTGGTTCAGAATCTCCATCAGGTACGAATACGTGGCATAGATAGACACATCACCCAGATTCAGCATCGCGACATCCTGTCCGCACTCCAGATACTCTGCCACCGCATCTGCCGCCGCCGCATGGGCGGCCCGAAGCTTGCTCTCGCTGCGCTCCATCGTAAATTGCAGCGGAACAACGGTCTTTTCCGACAAATCCACCGCCTGACGGGCAATGTCATACGCCAGCATCGCGCCGCTCTTTGTCTGCGGTGCGGCAATCACCGGAACGCGCTCCAAAAGCCGAATCGCTTTGACCGTCAGGAGCTCCGGATCTCCCGGTCCGACACTCACTCCGTAAAACATCCCTTTTCTGTGTTCCATTGCGTTATAATCTCCTCTGCCTGTTTGGTTTTTCCCAACATTCCATATTCATTGGAAAACAGGACGGCTCCCACGCGGTATGCCCCCGCCGCCCGGCGCTCCAGATGCCGTTGCATGGCATCCAGCAGCCGAGCGAGCACCGCCTGACGCAATCCTGCCTGCTCTAAAATCGCGAGGCAAGCATCTGTCGTCGCCGCATGCAGCAACTGCTCACAGACGTTCTGCCCCGCACCGCACACCGCGGCATGGGCGCAAAACAGTTCTGTGCGGCAGTCCGCCCATCGGGAGTGTGTGTTCATAATACCGCCGGCCAGCTTGACCAGCTTTCCGATATGTCCGACCAACAGCACGCGCTCCATCCCTTCCGTCGCCGCAATATCCAGCGATTCTCCGATAAAGTTGGAGCATTTGACGATCGGAACCCCCCACGCATCCATCCCGTTTTCCCCAAGAAACGTCTGTCCATAGTTTCCCGGTGTCAAAATCAGGTCATGAGAGCGCAGCGCCGCCTGATGGACCTCCACCGCAATGGTCGCCACGATTGCCTGCTCACTCATCGGCTCGACAATGCCGGAGGTGCCCAGAATCGAAATGCCGCCCATCACCCCCAACTGCGGGTTAAAAGTCTTCTGCGCGAGCAACGCTCCGTCGGGGACTGAGATGACAACACGCAGTCCCCCTTCATGGCACAGCTGCTCACACACCGCAGTCACAGCCTGGGCAATCATTTCCCGCGGCACACGGTTGATCGCCGCACTGCCAACCGGCTGATCCAGTCCCGGTCGGGTCACACGTCCCACACCGGTACCGCCGTCAATCACAACGCCTGCGGTCGGGCTGTGTGTGACCGTGGCCACAATCTCCGTCCCGTCTGTGATGTCTGCATCGTCTCCGGCATCCTTCACAATCGAACACCAGGCGCCGCCGTCCTTCCATCCCCAGCGCTCGACAGGGACATCGACCTCCAGCCCCTTCTTTGTCATCAGCGACACATGGGGCGGAACGCAGCCGGTCAGCAGCAGCTGTGCGGCCCCAGCTGCCGCCAACGCCGCACAGGTGCCCGTCGTATATCCACAGCGCAGAAATCTGTTTCCGCTGCGCACATAGTGTTGAAACGCCACCGGCTCCGCTCCTCTCCGTCGTCATAGGTCCTGCTCACTGCAGCTGCTGTATATGTCTCCGGTACAGCTCCTGTACCGCACTCTGTTCTCCCAGCCCACGCATGGTGCAGCGAACCGTCACGCCGTCGGCTTCCAACTGGCTTTTCCAACTGTCCGGTTCCGGTCCGGCCATATCATTTCTGGCGTGGTCTCCCGCCACCAGCATCAGTGGGACAAGGTGGGCGCGTGGGTACCGTCCGCTGATCTGCGCGCGTACGTCTGCGAAGGCAGGCCAGCCTTCCACCGTGCCGACAAACACGTCCTTCCGGCCCGCCACCCGAAACGCAGTCTGCATCGCCGGATATACCGCATTGGCAAAATGCTCCGTGCCGTGTCCCATCAATACCACCGCTTCATCATCCTGCGCCGGATACTGCTGCATCAGACAATGAATCAGCTCGTGCAGATCCTCTGTGTCCGCGAGCATCGGCTTTCCAAACACAAACCGCGTGAACCGGGGTTCCATCTGATCCGCTGTGTGCTTCATCTTGTCGTACTCGATGCCGTACAGCATATGGGTCGGCTGAACGATAACATCGGTATACCCCGCCGCGGCAAGCTGTTCCAGCAGCTCGTCCAGCGGCAGAATCGTCTCTCCCCGCTCCTTCAGTTTCCGCCGAATGGTCGGACTGGTAAACGCCCGAAAGAACTCCCGATCCGGCGCCTCTGCCCGGATCACATCTTCCACCGCCGTGATGCAGATGCGTGCTTCTGCCACTGTGGTTCCAAAACTGACCACGACCAATGCCTGCTTCATTTCGTTGCTCCTCTTATTATGTTCTCATTGCCTCTGTTTGTTGCCTCAGCTCCTGCATCGTGCGCGGGAGCGGAATCCCCAGCAGCTCTCCCACCTGATACAGGACGGGCTGCTCCAGATGACACCGTTCCAGCAGCTCAACGTCCGCAAAAATCGTCTCCGGCGCGGCATCCGCCGCCAGTTTTCCGTCGTGAAATACCAGCACGCGTTCCGCCCACTTCCATGCAAAATTTACATCGTGTGTTGCCACCGCAAGCGCCAGTCCCTGCTGCTCCAGCATCGCCAGATTGCGCTCCAACAGCCGGTTGTTGGCGGGATCCAATCCCGCAGCCGGTTCATCCAGCAGCATCAGCTCGGGCTCCATCGCCAGCACATCTGCGATCGAAACCCTCTTTTTCTCGCCGCCGGACAAATACTGCGGCGGACGAAGCCGAAGCTCCTCCAGATGCAGACGGGCAATCGACTGATCAACCCGCCGTCGCACCTCCTCCGTCGGCAGATGCAGATTCATCGGCCCAAAGCTGATCTCCTCTTCCACGGTTCCGGCCAGCAGCTGCACATCCGGATCCTGAAAGACAAGACCCACACCGCGCCGCAGCCGGTTTCGTTCCTTGGCACGCCTTCCCACCGGTGTTCCCTTAAACATAACCCGTCCCGAACGCGGTGTCAATACCCCATTGGCCAATAGAAAAAAAGTTGATTTTCCCGCGCCATTGTTGCCCAGAACAGCAATCTTCTCTCCGGCACAAATGGACACGGAGCACTGCGTCAAGGCCTCCCTGTGTTCTTCATACGCATAGGAAACCTGCTCAAACCGTAGTATCTCTTGCATATTCTATCCTCACCATGTCGCCGCCACTCCCACAAACATGCTCCCGATCAAGCCCAGCATTGTGCACAGCGGTACTGCTGTCACCCGCTTGTTCTCGCGCTCCAAAAAACGGATTTCTCCGTCATAGCACCGACTTTCCATCGCATCCAGACAGGCCTCGGCGCGCCGAAAGCTGCGTGCCAGCAGATTTCCATACAGCTTCCCTGTGGTCCATATGCTCTGACGCATCCCGTCAAATCCCAGCCGGCTCGCCGCAGCGTCCTTCATGTCATGACACGTAGACAACAGAACAAAAATATACCGGTAGATCAGCACGGCCAGTTCCAGAACAATGTCCGGAATCCGCGCTTTCCTCCCCACCGAAATCAATTCCGATATCGGCGTGGACAAGCTGAGAAAATACAGACAGCTCACCGCTCCAAACGCCCGTGCCATCACCAGACGCGCGATTTCCTGATTTTCCGCAGTAATCACCAGCCAGCCCTGAGCCAGCGGCACGGTCCAAACGCCATTCGGCACCGATGCATAATCCCACAGCAGCACAATGCCGGAAAACAGCAGGAACACCGCCGGAAGGGCGAGCAGCGACAAGTAATCGTGCATCTCCATGCCGCCAACTGCAACCGTCAGCACCAGCATCACCGCACACAGCAGCAGCGGCGGCCACGGGCTGTGCGAACAAACACACAGAATCAGCAGCAACAACGCGCTGATGGTTTTAAATACCGGGTTCCATGCCGACAGTCGGGAGCGCTGTGCATACTGGTCAATCGTCACCACTCCGCTGTGAGAATGATGTCCAAGCCGAAGAAAAACGCCCACACTGCCCGCGCACAGTATCACCAGCGGCACGGTCGGAACGGTGCCCACAAACAAACACGCCACCAAAAAGGCGGTTACCATCGCAGTAAGTACCAGCATAATCCATTCCTTTGAACAGGCTGGGAGCTCTCCCGCGAGAGCCCACAGCCTTGTCCCCTTTCTTTATTGTCGATCATCCTCACTGTTGGAATACTTTTTTCGTGCAACCAGATATCCAAATCCGAATGCAACAATGCCGACGCCGATTCCCGTCTGTACGCAGAAAAACAGACTCTCTACCTCACCAGGCAGTTCGCCTCCGATCATCTGCTCCAGAACCGGAGTAAACCACGGTTCATACTCAGCTCCGGTGATCTGTGCCACCATATCGCTGCCCGCATCGTCGCTTCCTCCGAACTCCGCTCCCTTCAGGGCAAACAGCGGAACCAGAGCAATCAGCAGCGCCAAAACAATCGCTGTCAGAACAAGTGTCCTATTCTTTTTCATCTCACTTGCCCTCCTTCAGAAATCCGATCGCGCGCAGCTCCGGTCTTGCATAGCTCTCAAGTCCAATGACAATAATCATCGTCAGCAACCCTTCAAGAATCGCCAACGGCACCTGGGTCGGTGCAAACACCCCCAGAAACTGTACCGCACTGGCCATGACGCCTCCATTGGAACTGGGATACGCCAGGGCCAGCTGAATGCTCGTTACACAATATGTAAACAGATCACCGAGCGCAGCGGCGAGAAAGACACACACACGGTTGGAAAGGTTTGCCTTTCGAGCCATCTTGTATAAAAGGGCGCTGAGAATTGGGCCTGCAATCGCCATGCTGAACGTATTGGCTCCCAACGTAGTCAGACCTCCATGAGCCAGCAGAAGCGCCTGAAACACCAGAACAATAATGCCGAGAATGGCGGCTGCCGGCACCCCAAACAGAATACTGGTCAGCCCTGTGCCCGTCATATGGCTGCAGCTGCCGGTGACAGACGGAATTTTCAGTGATGAAATCACAAAGACAAAGGCACCGGACATCGCCAGGATCAGCATCGTTTTTCGCTGCTCCTGTGCAATCCTGCGCACCGAAAGAACACCCGCCACAAGGAACGGGATACAAATGACACCCCACGCAATGCAGTGCGGTGCAGGAAGGTAGCCCTCCATAATGTGCATTGCTCCGGCTCTCTGGGGTACACAGAGTGCAGCGCAAAGCACCATGGAAAACGCCAATAACAGTTTTTCATAACGCTTCATCGAAATATTTCCTCCTTGTTGAAGTTTTGATCCGCTGCGAGAGCTCATTTTTTCAACAGAAAAAGCCACCTTCACAGCCAATCCAACCTGTTCGTGATAACAATATCGTCCGATTGCATCACGTTCTTCTGCCGTTTTTCCGGCAGTATCGCAAAAGGGCAGGTCTTCCGGCTCAGATTTCCTCGTCCGACATCCACCTTCCCACAAGTGTACCCCTCGCAGTGGCATTTCGATGCAGACTCCATCCCAACGGCGGCGGTCCCGCATGGTCTTTCACCATTTCTCTATTCTCCCAAAGGCACAGCCTTCAGGCACCCTTTTGACGTCGTTTGTTTCCGATCTCCCTGTCGGAGGAAATCGGATCATTTAGACTCCCCCCATGACGTTCTCCGTCATCCCTTCGGTTCCCACAAAGCAAAAACGTGCATCGGAACGATGCACGCAGACAAGAGATGCCGGTATTCAGCATCTCTGCACGCGCCTCCGGTTCCGGCAGAAGCACCGCCCTCTTCCACGTATCTGACTCATCCCCAAGGGGCTTCACAGTGACCGACTCGCCGGGCTTTTCACCCGATTCCGTGTGCTGCACACAGCAGCTGAACAAGGCTATCTGTTTAATTCTTTGTCAGTATAGCATACTTTCCACCGATGATTCAATGGGATTGCACATTTTTCTCTCCGAAACGGAGTTTCCTTTTGCGCGACCATGAGGTACTCCCACCATCAAAAATTTCGCGGCTTTCCCTTTGCGGCCAGCCACATCCGACGCACCCAGTCCGCCGGAATCACCAAAAATGCCAGCCCCGCCGTGACCGCCAGCTCCGACGGTGTCAGAGGGACGGTGCGGAACAGGCTTCCTCCAAAGTACAAAATCACCACCTGAACCGCGATAACCATGCCCATAATCAGCACAAACATCGGGTTTTTATTGATGTGCGCCAACAGATTCAGCCGATGGGTTCGCGCATTAAACGCGTTAAACACGCCGCTGAAAATAAAAAGAGCAAAAAATGCCGTCAGCAGACGAACTGGTTCCACCGTGTAATCCATCCACGCACGCACCGGCGGAAGCCACAAAAACAGCACACACAGCAGTACTGTGAACGCACCGGTACTCGCAATCTGTCCCGTCATATATTGGTTTAATACCGGCTCATCCCGCTGCTTGGGCGGCTCCTGCATATATTCTTCGAGCGGCGGCTCTCCGGAAAACGCCAATCCCGCCAGCGTATCCATAATCAGATTAATCCACAGCATCTGCATCACAGTGACCGGCGTGTCAATTCCAATCAGCGGCCCTGCAATGGACACCCCCACCGCACATACATTCATGGTCAGCTGAAAGACCAGAAATTTGCGGATGCTCTTAAAAATTGTGCGTCCATACAAAACCGCACGCGCAATCGAGGCCAAATTGTCATCCGCAATCACAATGTCCCCCGCTTCCTGTGCAACCTCCGTGCCGCTTCCCATGGCAAAGCCAATGTCCGCCAACCGCAGTGCCGGGGCATCGTTGACCCCATCCCCCGTCATTCCCGTCACCAGCCCGCGCGCCTGGGCCGCCGCCACCAAGCGCGTCTTGTCCTGCGGCATGGCCCGCGCCACAACCCGCAGCCGAGGCAGCGCCTGCAGCAGCTCCTCATCACTCATCGCCGCCAGCTGTCGGTGGTCATAAACCCCATCTTGTTCGGTTTTCAGCAGTCCGGCCTGTCTGGCGATCGCCTTTGCCGTGTCCACACTATCACCGGTCAGCATTACCAGCCGGATGCCCGCCTGCTCTAACTGTCGGACTGCCGGTGCGGTCTCCCGCCTCAGCGGATCACGCAGAACAACGGCGGCAGTCAGCATCAATCCATCCGGAAGCCCGTGCTCCACACTCAGCTGTGTTGTGGCAAGCAGCAGCACCCGTCCTCCATTTGCCGCCTCCCGGGCGATGTTCTCCTGCAGTCTCCTCCGTTCAAACACCCCAGTGGTTCCATCCGGAAGCAGACAATGCGTGCAGCGCGGCAGCAGAATTTCCGGCGCACCGCGCACCAGCGTCAACGCCCGCCCGGTCAGCCGAATCGCTGCATATTTTTTCTCCGAATCAAATGCAATGCGCTGCGCCGTTTGTTCCTGCGGCATTCCGGCAATCATCGGCAACACGGCTTGAAGCATCGCGCGATCTGTCGCATTGCCGCCGACCACTTGGTCACCGGATACCGCTGCTGCCGTGTTATATCGTCCGTCTGCGCAGACCAGCCCAAACAGTGCCGGTGCCCCGGTCTGAAGCGCTGCCACACCATCAATCCGGGTTCCATCCCCGCACAGGAACGCATCTGCGGTCATCCGGCCGCTGGTCAGCGTACCGGTTTTGTCCGTAAACAAGATATTCAGGCTTCCCGCGGTCTCAATCCCAGTCAGACGGCGCACCAGTACATGTCCGCGCATCATGCGAACCACATTGGCCGACAGCACCACCGTGATCATCATTGGAAGTCCCTCCGGTACTGCAACCACGATCACAGTCACCGCCAGGGTCACCGCATGCAGCACATGCGACAGCTGCTCGCCCAGCGGCTGCTGCAGCCCATTTTGTACAAAAAACGAGAGGAACAAATCGGATCCCGCCACCAGCGCTGCCGCCGCAATGCCCAGTCGACTGATCACGCCCGCCAGATGTTCCAGCCGCAAATGCAGTGGGCTGTCCCTCGTCTCCTCCTGAACCTGGCTGGCCATGCTCCCATAGGTCGTGTCCTTGCCGACCGCCGTGACCTCCATCTCTCCTTCTCCCGACAAAATCACACTGCCGCGCAGCAGCTTTGGGTCATCCGGCCGCAGCCAGATTTCCCGGCTCTCTCCCGTCAGCGCGGACAAGTCAGCCTGTAATTCTCCGCACAGCAGCCAGCCGTCTGCCGGAATACGCTCTCCGCTCTGCAGCAGCACGCGGTCCCCCACCACCAGTTCTTCCACCGCGACACTTTGCAAAACGCCGTCCCGCCGTACGCGGGCCTGCATCCGCGCAGCCTCCTCCTGCATGCGTTGGAAGGCTGCGTCACTTCCATATTCGGACAGCGCCGAGAGAAATGTCGCCAAAAACACCGCCGCTGCAATGCCTGCTGTTTCAAACCATGGCGCTCCGCGCAGTAGAAACAGTGCGTTGATGGCAAGGGCAATCAATAAAATTCGGATAATCGGATCGCCGAATCCGGACAAAACCTTGTTCCAAAATCCGCTCCGCGCCTGCTGTTCCAGCGCATTGCTTCCATGTTCTCTTCGGGACCGCAGAACCTCCTGCGTGCTCAATCCTCCGCTCCCTGTCATCGCCATCTCTCCTCCTTCCGCTTCTCACCTGATTCCAACTGTATGCGGACGCGCTGCAAAAAAGACCGCAATTTCCCGTTCCGGATTGTCCCCTTCCCCATTTCATGGTATACTGGGTGCAGCAAATCCAATGAGGTGATCTTATGTTTTTCCGACGACGTCGCCAAGCTCCAGCGCAGCCCACTGAGGAGCGCTTTCCGGAACCTATGGATCCAGCACTGTACGGCCACCTGGTGGATGGGGAACTTCCCGTCGGCTGGCTGGAATTTCATCACGCTTTTTTGTCTTCTCACGATGCAATCCTATATGAGTTGGATCAGGCAAGCTGGGAAGCCCCGGACGAACCATCCGCAGCAGCGCTGCACAGCCAGTATTTGTCTGCTTTCCACGACTATCATACCGAGTGCAAGAGCCGAGGCGAATGCTTTGTCAAATACTTTACCGATACGCACGACGGACAGGATACGCCGCATCACAGCTGGCTTGCTGCAAACACGGTGCGCTAGCGGAGTACTACCCCAGCAAAAAAAATAGAGCCGGAAGTCTGCTTCTTCCGACTCTATTCTTCCCATCCACGAATCTGTGGATGTGATTATTCTTCGCTTTGCAAAAATCCGGTAACTAGCATCTGATTTCCGGCGGTTCGGATCATGACATCCAGCACTTCATCTTCCAGTTCTCCCTCTGCCCGAAAGTCAACCTCCTGATCCTCTAGTCGAAGGACACCTTGAAAGCTGCGCTTATTCCCCTCGAAGCGGACATCAGACAGCGGCAGCGGATGCCCATAAAGCTCCATCTGTCCCGTCGCCTCTGTCCCATTGTGGTCCAACTGGAGTGCTCCCGTTAGCAAACCCTCCCGACTATCCAGGAAAATTTGATATACTTCGCGCATATCTGCCCCTCCTTTCCGTATCGATATATCTACGTTCTGTTTGCCTATCAATGTTATTATAAATGACCGATAAATGATCCGCAAGGGACACATTGTCCGTTATCCCCACGTTTTCCTATACAATTCGCAAAATTTTGCGTAATAATTGAAACTTTTACAGTCTGTTCATAACTCGAACATATCCAAAACACATTTTCCCGTTATCATAAGAGCATATTTCAAATCGGAACGATGGAGGATATGAGCGAATGGACCATTACACAGCCAGGCGGCCGTTGGACCGCAGACAACGAAAGTCCCGCGAGGCCATTCAGAATGCATTGCTGGAACTGCTTCGCACCAAACCCCTGGAACAGATCACCATCAGTGAACTCTCGATGAAAGCAGATGTCAACCGCAAGACATTTTACAATAATTATCACAACATTTCCGAAGTTCGAGATGAGTTGCACAACTACTATCTGGATCAGATCTTCGCTCTCATTCGGGAGAAGCGTCCTTCGATCGAGGCAAACGGCAGTCTGGAAGATTTTTTCTGCAGCTTCTGCCGCGGTCTCCGTGACAAGAAAGAACAGCTTCTGCTCATTCTGGACTGCGGAGAACATCTGAGTCTGGCAAACCGCTTGAAGGATGCTATCACTCCCTATTTACAACAGAATCTGCCCGCCACCGGGCCGGGCGCCGCATTCCTTCCCTACTTCCTCGAGTTCATTATCAGTGGGCTCGCTTCCATTATCAATCTTTGGCTCCACGCGTCACCGACGATGAGTGATGAAGAATTTGCCCATCTCGCCGCGGCGCTGGTCCGCTCCACGATGAATAGCTTCGAACTATAAGATTCTGCGTCCGGGCAACTCGGTTCCACCGCGTCAGTCCGGTACAAACAGAATCCATTTCTCTATTCCGGCAGTCATTTCCCCCTGTCTGCCGGTGAAAGGAACACAAACACTATGGGCAAAATTATTGGAATTGACCTCGGCACCACCAACAGCTGTGTCGCGGTCGTCGAAGGTGGAAAGCCAACCGTGATCCCCAACCGAGAAGGCGCTCGCACCACACCTTCTGTCGTCGCATTTACCCCGGAATGGGAGCGCCTGGTCGGCAGCGCCGCCAAACGGCAGGCCTCCATTCATCCGGAATTGACAATCTCTTCGATCAAGCGAAAGATGGGCTCAGGGGAAACCGTCCAGCTCGGGCAGCGCGACTTTTACCCCCAGGAAATTTCGGCGATGATCCTATCCACGCTCAAACAGGATGCAGAGGATTTTCTCGGTGAGCCAGTCACGCAGGCCGTCATCACCGTGCCCGCCTATTTCAACGATGCACAGCGACAGGCCACCCGCGACGCCGGTACCATCGCCGGATTGGATGTCTGCCGTGTGATCAATGAGCCGACCGCAGCAGCTCTGGCGTACGGTCTGGAAAACGAAGCGGAACAAAAAATTCTGGTTTATGACCTGGGCGGAGGTACGTTTGACGTCTCCATTATCCAGGTGGATCACGGTATGATCCAGGTTCTGGCCACCTGTGGTGACAACCATCTGGGCGGCGACGACTTTGATGCTCGTCTCGCCGATCATCTGACTGCACAGTTCCGCCAGACTACTGGCGTCAACATCAAACCCGATGCTGCGGCTATGCAGCGTATTTATGAGGCGGCAGAACAGGCAAAAAAGCAGCTGTCCGCCTCGCAGACGACCGAAGTTCGTCTTCCATTCCTTTCTGTCCGCCAAGGCGAACCGCTCCATCTTGAGACCACAATAACTCGTGCAGAATTTGACTCTCTGACCCACGATCTCGTCGAACGCACCGTTCAGCCAGTCGAAACCGCACTGCGCGACGCGCATCTCTCAGCGTCCGACCTGAGTCGCGTGCTGCTCGTCGGTGGTTCCACCCGCATTCCTGCCGTGCAGCGCCGGGTACGCCAGCTGACGGGACAGGAACCCAGCAAGTCACTCAATCCAGACGAATGCGTTGCCCTTGGTGCCGCTGCACAGGGAGGAAAGCTCGGCGGCGCACTGGTCGTAATGGAAAACGGCGACTCCAAGCAGTTCGGTACTGACCTGCTGTTGATGGATGTCACTCCCATGACGCTGTCGATTGAAACCGTCGGAGGAGTTGCGACTCATCTGATTGACCGAAATACTCCCATCCCTGCACACTATTCCCAAATTTTCACCACTGCCGGTCCCTTCCAGCGTTCTGTGGAAATTAAGGTACTGCAGGGAGAGCGTCCGCGGGCCCGGGATAACAAACTACTCGGTACGTTCCGACTGTCCGGCGTCAAGCGATTGGGTGGCCGCCCACAGATCGAGGTCACGTTCGACATTGATGTCAACGGGATAGTTCAGGTCTCTGCCAAGGATCTTGCCACCGGGAAACAGCAATCCATTACCATTCAAGACAGCGGTAATCTGACCCCGGATGAAATCCAGCAGGCACGTCGGGATGCTGAGCAGTATGCGGCATTTGAAGCACAAAAAAAGCGCAATCTGGAACTGCTCAACGAAGCAGAGTCTCTTCAGAACGCGGTCAAAGCTGGTCTCAAGACGGAGGCCGGAAAGACATTGGACAAAGATGTCCGTCACTCCATTCAGGAGCACAGCAAGGTGCTGCATCATCTGACCAAACGGGCCAATCCCAACACAGGCGAGGTGGCTTATGATGCCATCCAGCAGGAAGTTACTCAGCTTCGCTTTGCCGCGCAGACCATTTTATAGCACTGCAATCGTCTGGATACACAGGATTTCATAGGATTTCAAAAAAGACGGCTTCCGCCGTCTTTTTCTTTTCCCCATCGTTCCAAAACACACAACAGCGCGTACATTCAGATAGGGTTCTGAATGTACGCGCTGTTCAGTATATCAGTTTCTGTGTATCATGCGGCTGACAGTGGCTGACCCAGCTGGCAGGTTCACACACCGGTGATCAAACGGTTTCGCCCGTGATAATCCACGGAGCCGGCTGTGCTTCAAAAATATTCTTGCTGTTGAGCTTGGAAATAGAAACCTGAGTAATCTCCGTGTTCTGAATACCATGTCTCTCAAAAATCATAGGAATCTCGCAGAGCAGATTCATCTCCAACGTATATACCGTGAATTTCATCTTCGGATTGACTTTGAGCAAACTCTCAATCTCCCGCTCCAGCTTTTCCGTTGCCACGATAAACGCCTGCTGCGGAACCGGAAGCTGAATCAGCGTCTCCGCCTCGCAGTTGTCGATAATCTCCACGTTGTGCAGACCAAATTTCTCCACATTGTCCTCCATGGACTGACGATCATGCTTGTCGTACTCGACCGTAATGACCGTTCCTTCACTGGCAATCATGGCACATTCGACCGCAATGCTCTCACCACTGATAATGCAGATGGTCTCCTGCTCATCAATGTCCAGCATACTGATGATAATAGCACGGATCTCGCTGCCGACATAGCGCACGGAACCACGCGAAAACCGCTCATTGCGCAATCCAAACCGACGATGGCTGTGCGCATTGTCATTGATAATCAGGATCGCCGTTGGTTCCGAAATCTCCAGGTTGATGCACTCGCGCACAATGCTCGGCTCCGCGTCTCCTTCGGGCTCCAATCCCGGTTTGAACCAGACCTCACACTCGCCCAGTCCAGCCTGCCACATATCGTAGAACAGATTCTTATTGTCCGCGCCGGCAAACACCAGAACGCGGCGGTTTGCTTCCACAGTGTGCAGGACATTCTTTTTCTTTTCCGTCGTATCAATAATCTGAACGCGCTCCAGATTCAAATCGGTTTTCTGAGAAAAATACTTCAGCCACGCAAGGATGCGATCATTGGTATAGATTGATGTATTGATGTGCTTTTCCATATAAGTTCCCCTCCTGTGGATGATCTTTATGAATATCATAGCACATTTTTAGCTAATTTGCAAAAACTCTGCAAAACTATTTTGTACTTTTTGTTATGTCTGCGCACACGCTCTTACAAAATTTTTATTTTTCGCTCCATCTGTTTTAGAACAACAGTTGGTTTTTCTACTTTCTTCTGCTATAATAAACGTATTATTATCCTCCAGTCATAGCAGAGGATTCAAGAAGGAGTGTTACTATGAAAGAATCACGCGGAAACTTCTCCGGCCGCCTTGGTTTTGTCCTCGCGGCAGCCGGTTCCGCTATCGGCCTGGGTAACCTATGGCGGTTCCCCTATCTCGCGGCAAAATATGGTGGCGGCAGCTTCCTGCTTGTTTACCTGATTTTAGCTGTCACATTTGGTTTTTCTCTCCTCATCGCAGAGATTGCCATCGGACGCCGTACTGGCCTGAGCTGTCTGGGCGCCTTTTCCAAAGTTGACCGCCGTTTCGGAATTTCCGGAGTCATTTCCGCTCTGGTTCCGACGCTCATTATGCCATACTATTGTGTCATCGGCGGTTGGATTATCAAGTATCTTGGCGTGTACTGCATCGGCCACGGGCAGGTTCAGGCATCTGCACAGGACGGCTATTTTACCGACTTTATCTCGTCCGCACAGGTGCCGATTATTCTGTTTATCATCTTCCTGACCGCCTGTGCGGTGATTGTCTCTCTGGGCGTAGAGAAAGGTATCGAGGCTGTCAGCCGCATGCTGATGCCGATTCTTATCGTCTTGTCCATCATATTGGCCATCTACAGCTGCACCCGTCCAGGTGCATTGAGCGGCATTAAGTATTACATGGTTCCGAACTTCTCTGATTTCTCCGTTAAGACCATTCTTGCCGCAGTCGGACAGCTCTTCTTTTCCATGTCGCTTGCGATGGGTATTATGGTAACCTACGGCTCCTACATGCCGCGCTCCACGGATTTGGAAGGTTCTGTTACACAGATTGAATTTTTTGACACCTTGATCGCCTTCCTCGCCGGTCTGATGATTATCCCGGCAGTATTTGCGTTCTCCGGCGGCGATGAAAGTGCACTGAGCGCTGGCCCGGGCCTCATGTTTATCACGATGCCGAAGGTGTTTGCCGATATGACCTTTGGACGAATCTTCGGTCTGGTGTTCTTTTTCCTTGTACTGTGTGCGGCATTGACCTCCGCCATTTCCGTCATGGAAGCGGTTGTCTCCAGCATCTGCGACAAGCTTCACACATCCCGCCTCAAAGCCTGCCTCGGCTTCTATCTGTTCTGTGTCGTCATGGGTATTCTGTGCTCACTGGGTTATGGTCCTCTGGCTACGGTTACTCTTCTTGGCATGCAGATTCTCGACTTCTTCGACTTCCTCACCAACAGCGTGCTGATGCCAATTGGCGCGATCCTCACCTGCATTCTGGTCGGTTGGGTCGTTGGTACCAAGTATGTGGCCGATGAAGTTCGTCAGTCTTCCGAGTTCAAGCGTGAACCGGTATTCAACGTTATGATTAAATGGGTCACTCCGATTTGTCTGATTGCCATCTTGGCTACTTCTGTGCTCAGTGCATTCGGTATGTTCTCATTCTAACTCATTCCAAACGAATCTCTTCTGCCCCGTTGACTGTGGTCAACGGGGCAGTTCTCATTGACAACATTCCTGCAATCTGATATTGTAATAAAAGAGTATATTTTACTCCCAATGAAAGCAGGAGGGCAGTCTATGAGCAGACCAAAGAAACAAAAAAAGACCGTACAGCAACGCAAGCAAGCAGCCGCACAACGTGCTGCACAACAAAAACAGCGGGACGACCGCATCACTTATATCATGATCGGCGTTGTTGCCATCATTTTTGTCGCCTTTCTTGTTCGGATCGCTTTCTTTTAACTCGGTTACACACCCTTGCTATGAAATGAGGAGGACGTTATGCTGACTATTACACTTGAACAGATTCCCGGAAAACAGCTCCTGCCGCTCGGTCTGGTCCAGGGAAGTACGATCCAGACCAAGAACATCGGCCGTGACATCACGCAGGGCCTAAAAACCCTTGTCGGCGGTGAGCTCGGAGCGTACACACAAATGATGGATGATGCCCGACAGATCGCACTGGAGCGGATGCAGAAGCAGGCGCAGGCCTTGGGCGCAGACGCCATCGTCGGTGTGCGCATCGCTACCTCATCCATCATGCAGGGCGCTGCGGAAGTAGTCGCCTATGGCACCGCCGTTCAGTTTATCTGACACCAAAACTAATACAGAAAAGTAGGTACAAATCATGAAAAAATTTCTCTCTGAGTTTAAAGAATTTGCCCTTCGCGGAAACGTGATGGATCTGGCTATTGGCGTTATCATCGGCGCTGCATTCCAAAATATTGTCACTTCTCTGACGGACAACATCATTTCTCCGATCCTCGGCCTGTTTGCACAGACGAATTTTGACAATCTGCAAGTAAATGTACTCGGTGATGTAACCATCAAGTATGGCATGTTCATCACCGCTGTCATTAACTTTCTTATCATGGCCATCATTCTGTTCAGTCTGATCAAGGCAATGAACAAACTGGCCAATCTCGGAAAAAAGGAGGAGGCTCCCGCCGCTCCCACTACCAAGACCTGTCCGTTCTGTCAGATGGAAATTCCGATCGGCGCCACTCGCTGTGGACACTGCACGTCCCAGTTGGAGGACGCTGTGCTGACAGACTCTGTGACTCCGTAATCATACCGCAGCAGTTTAAAAACCCGGTTTGCGCCGTGCGCAATCCGGGTTTTTTGAACCATTCAACAGTTTTTTGATTTTTGTCGTTTTGAATTTGTTTACAAACTACCCCCTTGCAATTTCCCTGTATTTGCGGTATACTACATTAGCACTCAATCACCGAGAGTGCTAAATTCCGATTTCTAAATTCAGAAAGGATCGATATATATGGCAAAACAGCAGTTTCAGGCCGAATCCAAGCGCCTGCTCGACATGATGATCAACTCGATCTACACCCACAAAGAAATTTTCCTGCGTGAGCTGATTTCCAATGCGAGCGATGCCGTGGACAAGCGCCATTTCCGTGCGCTGACTGATACGGCTCTGGTTCCGGAAGGCGGCTACGAAATCCGCATCACGCCAAATGAAGAAGCACGCACGCTGACCATTGAGGACAACGGCATCGGCATGACACGGGATGAACTGGAAAACAATCTTGGTGTCATCGCACAGAGCGGTTCCCTGCAGTTCAAGAAAGAAAATGATTCCGCCGAAGATGTCGACATTATCGGCCAGTTCGGTGTCGGCTTCTACTCCGCCTTCATGGTGGCATCCCATGTCACCGTAATTTCCCGTTCTGCAGACGACACGCAGGCCTATCGCTGGGATTCTGACGGAGCAGACGGCTTCGAAATCGTGCCGGCAGAAAAGGACGGCATTGGCACGCAGATTATCCTGACCATCAAGGAATCCTCTGACGACGACTCGTACGACGATTATCTGCAAACCTATGCGATCACCTCGCTGGTCAAAAAGTATTCGGATTACATCCGCTATCCGATCCGCATGGTGGTTCCTCACTCCAAGATGAAGCCCAAGCCGGAGGATGCCCCGGACGACTACAAGCCGGAGTATGAGACCGTCTATGAGGACGAAACTTTGAACTCCATGGTTCCGCTGTGGAAGAAGTCCAAGGGCGACATCTCTGACGAGGAATACAATCAGTTCTACCGCGACAAATTCTTTGATTTCATGCCGCCGGCACACATCATTCACTCCAAGACCGAGGGCCTGAGCGCCTCGTACAACGCACTGCTGTTTATTCCTCAGAATCCACCGTATGACTATTACAGCAAGGATTTCAAGAGAGGGCTTCAGCTTTATGCCTCCGGTGTCCTGATTATGGACAAGTGTGAAGATCTGATTCCGGAATACTATTCCTTTGTCCGTGGTCTGGTGGACTCCCCGGACCTGTCTCTGAATATCTCCCGTGAAATCCTGCAGCACGACCGCCAGCTGAAGGCCATTGCCCTCAGCCTGGAAAAGAAGATTCATTCCGAACTGCTCAAGCTGATGAAGGACGACCGCGAGAAGTACGTCTCGATCTGGAAGAACTTCGGTCTGCGCATCAAGGTCGGCGCGTATGACGGCTATGGTGCCAACAAGGAAAAGCTGCGCGACCTGATGATGTTCTACTCTGCCAACGAGCAGAAATATATCACGCTTCAGGAGTACCGTGACAACATGCCGGAGGAGCAGGAGGAAATTTATTACGCTGCCGGTTCCAGCATTGAAACAATTGATAAGCTGCCGCAGGCTGAGGCAGTCCGTAAGCGCGGCTTCGATATTCTGTACCTGACGGATGACATCGACGAATTTGTCATCTCCCTACTGGAAAAGCACGATGAGAAGAAGTTCCGCTCCATCGCATCCGGTGATCTGGATCTGTCCACCGAGGACGAAAAGAAAGAAGCTGAAAAGAAGGCGGCAGATAACCGTCCGATGTTTGATCTGATGAAGGAAGCTCTCGACGGCAAGGTAAAGGATGTCCGTCTCTCCTCGCGCCTGGTCAGCAATCCGGTTTGCCTGACAACCGAAGGCAACCTTTCCATTGAGATGGAGAAAGTTCTGAACGCTCTGCCGGATCAGCGCGGTGTGAGTGCCGAAAAGATTCTCGAGCTGAACAGCTCTCATCCGATCTTCGATACCCTGTGCAAGCTCTACAACGAAAATCAGGACAAACTCAAGCTGTACACCTCGTTGCTGTACACGCAGGCCTTGCTCATTGAGGGTATGCCGATCGACGATCCAGCTGCTTTCTCCAATGAAATCTGCAAACTCATGGCAGAATCATAATTCCGCCACATTAGTCCAACCAGCCCGCCGGAGTGACCTCCCCGGCGGGCTGGTTTCTCTGGTTCTCTCTGCGAACATTTTGCTAAAACACCTTGCACTTTTCCTGCTCCTGCTTTACTATATAGAGAGCAAAAATAAAAAAAGGATGTAATTCTCATGACAATCAAAAACTCTGCCCGCTTTGGTGCTCTGATGATGCTGTGTGCATCACTGTGCTTTTCCACTGGCGGTATCCTGTGTAAATTTGTTCCCTGGTCCCCACTGACCATTAACGGC
Organism: uncultured Butyricicoccus sp.; assembly: GCA_964387535.1. Classification (GTDB taxonomy): domain Bacteria; phylum Bacillota; class Clostridia; order Oscillospirales; family Butyricicoccaceae; genus Butyricicoccus_A. The sequence goes on from CAYLXH010000001.1 coordinate 39,895, forward strand.
GTGCGCAGCGTATTCAGTTTGCTCACCTTCGGACTATACCTCTTTTTGACACATCACCGACTGAAGTTCAACCTCACAGTCTTATTCGGCGCATTCAGTATGTTTGGTGTTTCCACGTTATTTGTCGTCGCCAACAAGCTGACCACGGCAGCCAACGCTATCATTCTGCAATATACCGCACCGGTCTGGATCATTCTGTTTATGGCGCTGTTTTTTCATGTCCGCCCCAAAAAAATTGACCTGATTACTGCAGCCATCGTCATTGCCGGTATTGTCTGCTTCTTTCTGGACAGTCTGGGCGCCGGCAACATGACCGGAAATCTGTGCGCTATTCTCGCCGGAATGTGTTATGCCATTGTGTTTATGCTCAACCAGTTTCCAAAAGGCGACAGCATCTCCTCCATCTTTTTCGGTCAGCTGATCGCAGCCGTCCTGCTGTCTCCCATGGTCGTGAACGAAACCAATTTTGAGCCCACGACACTGCTGGCCGTTACGCTGCTCGGTATTGTACAGATCGGCTGTGCCTATATCTTTTTCTCGCTCGGTACAAAATATATCCAGCCGATTACTGCGTCCCTCATCAACGGTCTCGAGCCGGTACTCAATCCGATCTGGGTTGCGCTGTTTTACGGCGAGCTGATTACCCCGCTGTCCTTGGTGGGCGCCGTCATCGTCATCGGTGCAATCGTTATTTATAATGTCATCAACGCAAAACAATCTGCAACTGCCTGATCGTCATCACGCTGTGAGACCATTCTCACAGCGTTTTTCTTTTCCACAAGACACCTTGTCCCCCATCTCCATTCGTGCTATACTGTTAATAGATGGTATTTGTAACACGCTACTCGGTTGCCAAGGGAAGGACGGATTACTATGGCAGACTACAAGCATCTTTTTACTCCATGGACAATGAACGGCTATCCCATAAAAAATCGAATCTGTGTCCCACCGCTCGTGATCTACACATGGAGCGATGAAACCGGACGGGTAACCGACAAACATATCGCACACTACCGTGCCTTGACTACCGGCGGCGCTGGATTGGTCATTCAGGAAGCCACCTGTGTCTCTCCGGATGGTCGGATCACGATGGATCAGCTCGGGATCTGGGAGGATAGTCAAAAGCAGGGTCTGTCTCGCATCAAGGACGTCTTGCACGAGGCCAGTATGCCGGCCATCATCCAGCTCAGCCACGCGGGCATTCTGGCACAGCGTCCGGAGGATCGTGTCTGTCCCAGCGATTATACCTGTGAATTTGCGGGAACGCGCACCGGACGAGGACTTACCATAGATGAAATTCACCGGATCGAGCGACAGTTTATTGATGCGGCACGACGCGCCTATGAGATCGGCTACGATGGTATCGAGCTTCACGCCAGCCACGGCTATCTGCTCAGCGAATTCATGAATACAACAATGAATCAGCGCACCGATGAATATAATGCCAAGGATAATCTTATCATGAAGAATATCATCACCGGAATCCGCAAGGCGACTTCCCCTGAGTTTCTCATCGGCGTCCGTCTCGGCATCTTTGAATCGACTCTGGACGTTGGCATTGCCAACGCAGCATGGCTTGAAGGCCTGGGGGTTGCGTTTATTGATGCCTTTTACGGCTGCGACTGGGTGGCTGAGCTGGAATCGCCGGAGGGCTATCCCTTCAATCCCTCCATTTACAGCGCGAAAATGGTGAAACAGGCGGTATCCATCCCGGTATTTACCGTCTTCGAAATCGGCACGGGAGAACAGGCGGAAGCTATTTTGGAAGACACCGGAGTGGACATGGTCGTAATCGGACGCGGCTCTCTGGTCAACTATGAATGGGGCAACGATGTCCTGGCAGGCCGCGACCCTGGCCACTGCCTACGCTGTGATCCTTGCCAGTGGAAGGTTGCACCCGACCGCTGTCCCGGACGGCTTGCGCTTCAGCAAAGCCGCAGCCAGTCCTGATAGTTTTTTTGCACAGAAAAATCCGGTCTGAGAAAATTCTCAGACCGGATTTCTTATTCTCTCTTGTACCTGCTCAATAACCAAAGCCGTTTCCGAAGCCGTTTCCGTAGCCATAGCCATACCCATAGACACCGTCCTGCTGCTCCGAAGATTCCCTGGAATCCTGTGCGCTGGACGACGTGCTCGTCAGATCATTTTGATCCATCAGAGTGATGGTAATCTCCTTGTTCTTTCCGGACCGGTAGATCTTGAGCGTCATCTCATCTCCAGCCTGGTATTTCTCTTTGATCTCGTTGATATCGCTCATGCTGGTAATCGTCTCACCGTTGACCCCAATAATAATGTCATTGGGCTGAATGCCCTGTTTGTAGGCATCCGAGGCCTGGTCCACGTTGGAAACCAATACACCCTGTGGAACATCATAATACGCTGCTGTATTTTCGTCAATATCGTATCCACTGATGCCAATGGCGGGGCGGCCAGTAACATGGCCGTACGCGATTAACTCATTAACAATATCCTGTGTCGTGCTCATCGGAATGGCAAATCCCATTCCCTCATAGCTTGCCTCCGCGGAAGATCCAGAAGACAGCTTGGAAGAGGTGATACCGATGACCTGACCGTATTTGTTAATCAGCGCGCCGCCGGAAGAGCCCGGATTGATGGCAGCATCCGTCTGGATCAGTGTCATCACGCGGTCATTGATCGTCACATTGCGGTCAATCGCTGAAATAAAGCCGCCCGTAAAGCTGTTTTGGAATTCTACACCGCCCGGAGATCCAATCGCATAGCAGCGGTCTCCCACCGTCAGGGCATCCGAATCACCAAACTCTGCGACTGGAAGGTCGTCCTTCGGGTCAATTTTCAGGACTGCCAGATCGGTCTGAGCATCCATGCCGACCAATTCCGCCTGATACTGTGTGCTGTCGCTCATAATAACGGTGAACTTATTGCCATCCTCCACAACATGGTCGTTGGTAATGACATAGCCATCCTCACTCATAATGATACCAGAACCGGAGGCCTCACTGCCTACCGTGATGTCATCCACAATGATGCTGACGATGGAGGGAGACACGGTTTGATAAATTTCCGTACTGCTCAGGCCGTCGTCCCCACTTTCTCCGCTTCCGGTCTTTTTCGTTGTGCTGATCTGTACCTTTGTCGAGTCCTCCGGGAGTCCGCTTCCAGCCTCCACGGTGCTGTTTGCCTGGTCCCCGGTAAGGCGGTCAAAATTCAGTCCCCCTCCGGCTGCCATACCACCTACAAAAGCCACAACCGCCACTACCGCAGCGAGTGCTACAACCTTTGGTCCTGTTCCCGGTCCCTTTTTTGGCTTTTTCGGCCCTTTCCCGGAACTGCCTGAACTGCCCCACTGACTATATGGATTGCCCGCTGGGCCTCCCTGCGTATTCTGCCGGTATGGATTCGAATTACCTTGTGTGCTCTGGCTATACGGGTTTCCTGTCTGTGAGCTTCCATTTGATTGATTGTTTGGATTGCTCTGCTGCGACGTTCTTCCATAGGACGCATTTGCACCAGACGCCATGTTGCTGTTCTGTGCCCCTCCCCCGGAAGCTCCGCGAACCGGAGTCTGAAATGGAGTTTTCGGCTCTTGTCCGTTATCCTCTGATCTATTGTTCTGTAACTCATCCATGAGAAAATCCTCCTCTCGTGTTCTGCAATCATTGTACGATACAAATATGGTTTTTCCTTGTTTCCTATGTTAAGATTATGTGTATTTCTACACAAATTGCGGTGAAACTGCTCCCTAACTCACGGTCAGAGAGCAGTTTTTCTGTCAGCCTTGTGTCAGCCCGGGCAGATTGCTGCTGCTGTTCGGCTGCTTCAGCACCGCCGGAATCGTAAAGGAAAACTCCGTTTCATTATTGTTCGACCGTACAGAAATATCGCCTCCATGCAGAATAACGATTGACTTAACAAAATACAGTCCCAGCCCTGCTCCAGTGCGATCCATGCTTCGGGAGCGATCCACTTTATAAAACCGATCGAAAACATGAGGCAGATCCTCTTCCGGAATCGAGGAACCGGTATTCCGAATCGTAAAGTACGCCATGCGTCCCTGTAAGCCGGAACAAATCGTCAGCGCACCGCCCTCATTGACAAACTTCACAGCATTATCAAACAGGTTGTATACAACACGGTAAATGAGATCGCGGTCCCCATTTGCCGTCAGAAAATCCTGAAGCTGTACGTCAACATCCAATTGTTTTTGTTCCAACTGCTTCTCAAAGCTCAGGAGAACCTGAATCGCCGTTTCTGACAGGTCAAATGGAACGGGAGTGATGACCATCTCTCCGGATTCAATGCGCGCGGTTTCCAGCATCCGCAGCACCATGCGGCTCAAACGGTGGGATTCCTGCGAAATAATCTCCAAATACTGCTGATGCTTTTCCGGAGGAATCGTGCCGTCCAGCATTCCGTCCGCAAACCCGCTGATCGACGTCATCGGTGTTTTGAGCTCATGCGATACATTCGCCACAAAATTTCGGGACAGCTCTTCCTGCTGGCGCATCGTGGAGATCATCGTATTAAAGCTCTCCGCGAGCTCGTCAATCTCATCACAGTTATTTTCCTCCGCCACGCGGACGTCAAAATCTCCACGGGTGAACTGTTTGACGGCCTGAACCATTCCCTTCAGCGGACGCGTCAGGATTGCCGACAAAAACCAGCTGATAATCAGCGTCAAAATCAGTGTCAGGAAAATGATGATCACATAACTGTGCATGACGTCACTCATCAGGCTCATCGTATCCGTTGAGGAGGAGGCCGCAATGACCAGCGCGATGGTCGTGCCGTCTTCACCCACACAGCGGCGCCCTGCAATATAATAATTTTTAGAAAACAGGCCGTTCAGATTGCCTAGGTCAAACAGCTCGTTGTTTGCGTTCAACTGCTCCGTCAGATCCTCACTCAGCGTGCCTATAGCCTGTCCTGTCTTTTCATCGCCCAGTGCAACCTGTCCGTCCTCTTCATCCGCACGAATCCAAATATTTCCCTGCGCATCCGCAATCAGAATCTGACAGTCGGATCCCGCTGCCATTTGCTGGAGATATACCGTCAGATTTGCCATCCGATCCTCATACAACTCCGGATCCTGGATCACAAACGACTGTACATTATCTACGGTTGTCTCAAGCTGTACCTTTTTCTGTACGACAGAGTATCGGCCAATCTGTGCCAGAAACACACTGCCGGCAAACGTAAAGCTGACTAAAATCAGTACGGCAAATGCGGCATACGTTTTGACAAACAGATTTCTCATACCAATCAGTCCTTGCCGTCAAAGGTTTCAAACTTATAGCCGACACCCCACTTCGTCGAGATCTTCCACTTGTCACTGACATTATCCAGCTTCTCCCGCAGTCGCTTAATATGGACATCCACCGTGCGGGTATCTCCTGCGTAATCAAACCCCCATACTTCATCCAGGAGCTGAGCGCGGGTGAATACACGATTGGGACTCTGCGCGAGGAAATACAGCAATTCGATTTCCTTCGGCGGGGCGTCGACGCGCTTTCCGTCAATAATCAGATCATATGCCTGCTTATCAATTGTCAGCTTATCAAACGAGATCTTTCGCTTTTCCTCCGGTGCAAAACGGCGGAAAATGGCGCGGACACGCGCGACAACTTCCCGCATCTCCAGCGGCTTGACGATATAATCATCGGCTCCCATTTCCAGTCCGTTTACCTTATCAAACGTCTCACCTTTCGCGGTCATGATGATAATCGGAACCTTGCTTTCCTCCCGAATGATCTTACATACCTGCCAGCCGTCCATGACCGGCATCATCACATCCAGCAGAATCATATCCGGGTCCTGTTCCCGCCACTTGTCCACGCCGACCTGTCCGTTTTCTGCCTCAATAATTTTATATCCCTCGCGTTCGAGGTAGAGATGCAGAAGCTCGCGAATGTGCGCGTCATCTTCTACAATCAGAATTTTCTTCGCCATATACTGTCCCTCCTTGCGGTATACTGTTATTATACGTCATTTATCGCAAAAAAGGATGACTATTTTGTGAACTGTTCCGTATAATTCTCATAATTTTCCTCCTAAACCCCAACATTCGACGGAGTTTGTGTTATTATGCGGTTTTCTGCCGGGCATTCCGTCAGCCATGGTTTTTCTGTCATTGATCCCAAACAAGACCGCACCGGACCCGTCAGTCATACACTGCGATTCCGGTATGATACCGTTACTGTCAAACCGAAGAACGGCAGATCCTGTTCCCCCATGAGCATACGAAGCAGCACTTCTGCCCAGCGGCTTCCAAAAAAAAGCAGCGGCTGCTTTCGTCACAACCGCTGCACTGTTTTTTTATCCATTAATGACATACACATCAGCATAATCAATTCCAATTCGATTAGCCTCTGCCTCACTGGTCACAAAAATATCAATAATCTTATTTTTGATCGCTCCGCCAGTGTCCTCCGCATAGTATACACCATATCCGTCAATATAGACCTTAGAGCCAAGGGAAATTACTCTCGAATCCACCGCAATCGTGTGGTTCAGACGCGGGGTCTTGCCGGATGCGGTAATGGTGTCTCCGCCATAGAACGTCAGCTTGAAATTGCCCATCGCCTTGGCACCGCTTGCAAACTTGATTCGATTATGGTGAACATAGCCAACCTTTCCATTGACTTTCACCTTCAGCCATTTACCGTCACTCGAGATATTTAATACCTTCCGGTTCGTTCCCTTTTTCATTACCGTCTTTTTCGCGCTGGAAACCGACGCGCTCGAGCGGACAACAACCTGTTTCGTTGCAGTGACGCGAGCCGCCGAAGCGGTTGCGGTAACTGCCGTTGCCAGTACCATCGTTGTCAGTGCAAGCAGCACAATACGCTTTATTCGCTGAATCATAGAAACCTCCTAATTCATTGCCTACAATTTATTGTAACTATTTTGTTTCTGTTTTGTTACTGTTCTGTAATTATAATAGCAGACAATCCCTTGTCTGTCAAGGATTTTCTCACCATTTTATCAAACTTTTTCCGTCTTTTTTCGGCGAAATATCGCAAAATCGCTGTATTATCTATACAAATCCATAATAAAACAGCAGCTGCATTCCACAGCCGCTGTCATTGCCCGTGTGGTTAGTCTAGCAGATATACCTTAGCATAGTCAATGCCCTTTGCATTGGCCTCCGCCTCACTGGTCACAAAGATGTCAATAATATTATTCTTGATCGCTCCGCCGGTATCCTCCGCATAATAAGTACCATATCCTTCAATGTAGACCTTGGAGCCAAGAGAAATCACTCTCGGATCCACCGCAATCGTGTGGTTCAATTGCGGGGTCTTGCCAGATGCGGTAATCGTATCTCCGCCGTAAAAGGTGAGCTTGAAGTTGCCCAGATCACCGGAGGTAAAATCCATACGGTTGATGCGAACATAACCAACCTGTCCGTTCACCTTTACCCGGACGAATTTTCCATTCTTGGAAATGCTCAGAACCTTCCGGTTCGTGCCCTTGCTCATCGACGTCAGCTTTTCACTGGATACCGAAGCCTTCACATGAACCGCAGCCGACCGGTTTGCAGTAACACGGGCAGCCGAAGCGGTAGCCGTCAATGCAATTGTAAAAACAAGTGTCGTCAGTGCAATCAGTGCAACGCGCTTCATTCGCTGAACCATGTGTGTCCTCCCGTATCGTAAACTCTGCGAGTTATTCTCTCAAATTTGTAATTTCCTTGATAACATTTTGTTACCGTTCTGTAATTAGAATACCGGACGAGGACATATTTGTCAAGCCGATTTTTTAATTTTGTGGAATACTTACAAAAGAAAAGACGGCATTTTCGAGAGAAAACACGCCGTCTTTGTGTGATATATCAATTTTTATTGTTACCGTTTGTGCAACATGTTGTAACCATCCTGTAATCTCTCAGTAAGCAACCTGTAACAACACCGTGCACTCATTCTCCTCGTTTTCCTGTCATCCGGCGCGCTCGAAGCAGTCGTGCCGCACAGCGATCCGGATCCACTCGCCACTGGCATTCTGCGCAGTCCAGGCACCGCGCCGGCTCTTTGCCCGCCAGCGCCTCTGCCGCCCAGTTCGGGTTTGCCAGCGTACTTCGCCCGATATCCACCATGTCCACATCGGCAGCTTCCAGCACCTGACACGCATCTGCCCGCGTGCGGATGCCATTGACCGCGAAGACCGGGATGGCTACCCGTTTCCGGACTTCCGCTGCCGCATAAATAATATCCTTACAGGGAAATCCTTCTGCGGCAAACGGCTCCGACTCCTCGGCAAATCCATACGAGATGTCCAGAAAATCACTGCCACCCCGTTCCAAAACCGCTGCATGCCGCAGCCCATCCTGCAACGTCGGTTCAAAACCACCCAGACGGATCCCCACGATAAACTCCTCGGGCACCTCGGCACGGATACGTTTCAGCACTTCCAGCACAAACCGTTCGGGCTGTGCTCCATAGCCATCGTCACGTCGGTTGACGCGCTGGTTCAAAAACTGTGACATCAGATACGCATGGCAGCCGTGCAGTTCCACGCCATCGTATCCCGCTCGCACCGCTCGTTTTGCCGCATCCACAAATTCCTGCTGCACCCGGGCGATATCTTCCTCTGTCATGCGGCACCCTGTCTTGCCGTGCCAGCAATAGGCATCCGGACACAGAGGATGCTCGGCAATACCTACCACACCGGCGTGGTGAATCTGAACCAGAATCGGGCATCCTTCCGCGTGAACGGCCTCCGTGATCCGGCGCAGTCCTGAAATGTGTTCGTCGCTCCAAATCCCCAACTGTGTTTCTGTCAGTCTGCCGTCCGACGCGATACAAGTCGCTTCCTGAATGATCAGCCCTGGCCCTCCTCGGGCGATCTCCTGATAATGTGCTACATGCCGATCCGAAACCTTGCCGCTTCCATCCGACCAATGATAAATTACCATCGGCGGCACGCAGATACGATTGCGAATGCGTGTGGTTCGGAGTGTCAGCGAGTCATTCAGCCGTTTCATCCCCTGTCTCCCCTTTCCATTGCTCCGTCACGATCTTCCTTCCAAAATTTTGAGCGAAACAGCGCGTCTGCCGGAAGATGTGTCGTACTGTTATAGTCCAAAAATTCCGGTGCATCCGGTTTGGGAAACACGACCGTTGTGACCGAAGCGTTGGATACCATGCGCGGCTTCATCTCATCGAACGGACAGTCCACCGTGCCAAGATATGTCATCAAGGCAAATCCATGCGAAACGATGGCAATCGTCCCTTCCGGATGCGCGTTTACCAGCTGCTCAACCGCGGCGCGCACCCGTTCCCATACCTGTCGTCCGGTCTCTCCCTCCGGCGGCGCAAACTGTGTCGGATTCGAGCGCAGCGTTGTCATGCTGCCCGGATACCGTGCTTCATTTTCTTCATTTGTATGATTTTCCAACAGTCCCCCGTTGACTTCACGCAGTCCATCCACTGGAATCGGGTCACAGTCCAGATAGCGGCAGATTCCCTCTGCGGTCTGCCGTGCCCGGAGCAACGGACTGCAATACACCGCATCCACCGGCATTCCTCGAAATCGCTCTGCCAACGCATCTGCCTGCTTTTGGCCCATCTCCCCCAGCGGGGTATCCGTCGCCCCCTGAAAACGTCCCGTTTCATTGGACGCTGTCGTCCCGTGCCGGACAAAATAAACGGTTGTCATCGTTCTGTCTTCCTCCTAAAAAAGCAGGAGCGAGCACCGCTCACTCCTGTTGTTTTTCCCTTTATTCCATACAGAGCAAATACTGCCCATACAGGGTCTTGCCCAATTTGGCTCCCTGTTCGTGAACCTGCTGCGTCGTGAGCAAGCCGCGTTGAAGCGCAATTTCCTCCGGACACGCAATGTAACGGCCCGTTCGGTGCTGTACCTCGCGAACACGATTTGCCGCCTCCAACAGGCTCTCCGCCGTTCCGGCGTCCATCCAGACAAAATCCTTTGCCAGCGGTGTGACATGCAGCTGTCCGCGGCGCAGGTACTCCAAATTCACATCGGTGATCTCCAGCTCACCGCGTGCAGACGGCTTGAGATTCCGGGCGATTTCCACTACCTGATGGTCATAAAAATACAGCCCCGGGATGATGTAATTCGATTTTGGGAAGCGCGGCTTTTCCTCGATGCTGATCGCGCAGCCCTGTTCATCAAACTCTACGACACCAAACGCGCGCGGATCGTCCACATGATAGCCAAACACCGAGGCGCCCTCCGTTCTCTGCTTGGCCTCTTCGAGAAACGCATACTGTCGGCTTTCATCGTAAAAAATGTTATCTCCCAGCACCAGGCACACCGAATCGCCCTGAATAAACGACTCTGCCACCAGAAATGCATCTGCAATTCCCCGCGGCACATTCTGAACCCGGTACTGAATGTGTACCCCAAACGCACTGCCGTCCCCCAACAGCTTTTCAAACGTCTCCTCTTCGTCCGGAGGAATAATTACTAAAACATCCCTAATTCCAGCATGAAGCAATATTGACAACGGATAATAGATCAGCGGCTTATCGTAGACCGGAAGCAGCGGTTTGCATACTGGCTTAGTCATCGGATACAAACGCGTACCCTTTCCTGCCGCGAGAATGATACCTTTCATCTCGTTCCCCTCTCTCTGACTTCCTTGTTTTATCCTTCCGATTCTATTATACGGTTCTCCTTTTCAAACTGTCAAGATTTTACTGCTTGTTTTTTGCCTTGCTTTCTAAAGAAGCCCCATCGTTCGCAGCAAAAAAATCCATCCGGTCAGCGTAACCGAAGAGAGCAGTGTTGTCAAAACTACAATACTGGAGGTTAGTTCCCCATCATTGTCCATATTTTTCGCCATAATATAGCACGATACCGTCGTTGGAGAGCCAACCATAATCAAAATTGCAATCATTTCCGCACCGTGGAAGCCACATGCAATGGCAATGGGCAAAAACAGCGCCGGAAGAGCAATCAGTTTGATGCCGGCGGCTACTGTTGTCAGCCGGAAGCGGGATAACGCACTTCGCCCTTCAAATCCGGCGCCCACAACCAGCAGCGCAATTGGTGTAGCTGTCGCCGCGATGCTTGTGACTGTTTTCATCGGAATGATCGGGATTGATATGCCAAAAAGCGAGAACGGCACACCAGCCAGAATGCCCAGAATAATCGGATTTCTGAGTACGTTGCTGCACGCCGCGCGAATCGCTCCGCTCCCTTTAACCCGGTGTTTCGCTGAAAACGTCAAGATAATAACAGAATAAATGTTAAACAGCGGAACAGCCGCAACGATCATCATCGGCGTCAGACCGGCATCCCCATAGATATTTTCTACAAAGGCAATCCCGAGCACGGCCGCACTGCTTCGCACAGCGGCCTGAGAAAACGCTCCGACCAGATCTTTTTCCCGTATCCACACTGCCGCCAGCGCCCACACACCGAGGAACATCACCGTTGTGACCACCATGCAGTAAATCACAAACGCCGGCTGAAAGTCTGACCGCAGATTGGTCTGTGCAATGTCGCGAAAGAGCAGCAGCGGCAACGCAACCTTAAAGACATATCGGTTTGCCACCGCGCAGAACTCCTCATTCAGCATGCCAATCCGACGCAGAACATATCCCACCACCATGACCAGGAACACCGGCATGGTCGCATTCAGACTAAACAGAAATGCACTCACGTCAACACCCTGTCTGCTGCGGGGACAGTCTGTGCTCTGGACGGTTCATCATCCAGATGGCAGACAATACCAGCACAATCCCCAGAACGGTCCACACAGTCATGGGGTCACCAAACGCAAGAATTCCAACCACCGTGCCGACCAGCGGTTCCGTCGTCGCCAAAATGGCCGCACGCCCAGCGGTAATCCCATTTAAACCATAGGTATAAAGTAAAAACGGCGCAATGGTACAGAACAACGCCAGAGCAACACCCTCCACAATGGCCAGCGGATGAACTATGGTAACGCTCACGCACTCACCCAACGTAAACGGAAGCGTTGCCAGGCCGGCAAACAAGAACGTATAAAACGTAACGGTCTCTGTCGTGTACTTTTTGAGTGCAATCTTTCCCATAATGCTGTACAACCCATAGAACATCCCTGCTCCCAGACCGGTGAGAACAAACAATCCAGGCACAGCCTCTACCTCAGAAAATACACCGGTAACACAGGCGCAGCCCACCACCGTCAGCAACAGGGCAACTCCCTTGCTTTTCGACAGCGGCTCGCGGAAAAACAGGAACGCCATCAACGTGACAAACACCGGCGAAGTATACAGCAGCAGCGCAGCCACAGCGACGCTGGTGTGCATCAGTGTAACAAAGTAGCACAGATTAAACATGGTGACACTGACAATTCCCGTTCCAAGGAACATCCATAGATCCCTCCAGGAAATACGCAGCAGATCCCGCTTACGGATGAACAAGAACACACCGAACAGGATCGCCGACAGCACATTGCGGTAGCACACAATCGCCAAAGAACTCATTCCGCAATCATTCAGACCGTGGACAAACAGGACAATCAGTCCCCACAGCGCACCTCCACTCAGTACCATTGCACTGGAACGACGACTATTCAACCCATATCCCTCCTTGTCGGGAACACATTCCCAATCAACTACCGATTATAGCAGACTTGCCCGGCAAAGTACAGACTTCTTTGCCCCGAATACCTCTTCTTTTTTGTCCCACATATACCATTGCAGTAAAAAAGCAGAGAGTGGTTTTCCCACTCTCTGCATCCGTTCTCTCATACTGGATTACAGCATGCGCGTTCCGTCCAGATCGTCCGGCTCGGCTTCCATCCCTGCTTCGGTCTCCGCAGCAGACGCATCCGCGTCAAAAATCTCCTGCTGCGTTTCCCGGAATTCCTGCGGTGCACCGGCGGCAAAGACCTGCGTGTCCTCCTCAGCCGGTTCCGGATCCTCGACCGGAATGGTACGCATGGTAATTCCCTCTGCGGTTTCCTCCGCCTCCTCACGATCCTTCTGGGTCAGCGGACGAGTCGCATCCAGCTCCTCCTCATAGTCTGTCAGAATCACTGTCGCCTCTTCGTCCGGCTCATATTCCTGGCTAACCCTCTCCGGCACCGGGCGCAATGCGCCAACCAGTGTGACGATCATCAGGATCGCAAAGACCGCGCAGCCAACCACATCAAATCCAGTGGCCGGAAGATCCGACAGATTCCACTGCGCATAGGTCATGTAACCGCAGTACAACAGCATAACGGCAAACGCGCACAGCATCGGCTTGTACTGCCGTCCGCGATAACACAGCAGTGCAACCAGCAATACCAGCTCAAAATGCTCCGTCTGGCATACTACCGTCAAGCAAACCGCAATCAAAAGCAATATCGGACTGATGCCGACCAGCCCCCGCAGCAGCGGATTTTCAATGACTGGTCCTGCCGGCTTTTTCTTCTTTTCCCGCCGTTTCTTCTGTTTGGTCGCAAAAGCTGTCTCCTCCGCTGCGCCGTCCGACGGTATCGTGCTGTCGTTGACCGCTCCTTCCTCCCCTTCTGGCTTCGCCGGCTGTCTCCGGAATCCCGGTGATGTACGGCGGCGATTGGTGACAAACTGGACTACAATGCCAGCTGCACTCAACACCGCACCGACGAGCAGCTGCATCGTCGTGCTGTTGGTCATTCCCGTCAGCATCAGAATCTGTGGAGCCGCAAGGAAACCACCCAGACCGGTCAGGATAATCATCACTGGCTTGAGGAACAGCACACCTGCCACGCCAAACAATACGGCACAAGCCGCCAGAATGACGAAAAACATCATGCTGTCTGAATCATTCGGTCCCAGGCCAACCGCAATCGCCGGCACACTGCCCAGCAACGCGCCAAAGCTCGCACAGACAACAAAGACCATCACATGATATAGATGGAAAAATAAGTACCCCACTAGAAGAGCTCCGACCACACCGGCTAGAAGCGCTCCCATATCGCTCAGCGCAGAGGGCAGATAGCTCGCTGCAACAAACGCACACAGCGCACCGCCGATCGCCGCTCCTATCAGTCCGCACACCCAACGTGCCAAACGGTATCCCAGAAAGCAGCACAGCAATCCCACCACCAGCAGCGCGATTGCACCAGCGCTGGTAGCCTGTATGGTTTCATATCCATTCATTACCCATGAGACCATTGTATCCAGTATGGAACTCATCATCATTGTATGCACCTCCTAATCAGAAAACGTCATGCCTGCTCAAGCAGCCATGTCTCCGCTCCTTTTGCTATTCCTTTTGCCAGTTTTTTTCTGTACTCTTCGGTCGCCATCCGCTCGTCTTCCTCCGGATTGCTCAGGAAGCCCATCTCGACCAGAACCGTCGGTACTTCCGACCAGTTGAATCCCGTGAGATCACTGCGTTCTACCAGCCCGCGATCCTGTGCACCGGTCGCTTTTACCATCGCTTCCTGGATACATTCCGCCGCGGCGCGGCTGGGCTGTGCAATCTCCGGCGTTCCGAGCAGATCTCCTGCCGGAATCAGCGTCGAAATCCCGTGCGCAGAGGGATCTTCCGTTCCATCCGCGTGAATGCGGATGCACAGATCCGCGTTTGCCTGATTGGCAATCTGAGCGCGTTCAATATTGCTCACTGTCGCTTCCTGCGTTTCCCGGGTCATGACAACGGTTGCGCCACGTTGTTCCAATCGTTTTTTTACGAGCTGGGCCACCGCCAGATTCAGCTCCTCCTCTGTCTGAGCCGCTCCCGACGCGCCGCTGACATAGGCCGGCTTGACCTCGTCTGATTTTGGAGAAATCGCCTCGGATTTCGACTCCGTCGTGATACCGTGACCGGGATCCAGACAAACCACATAGCCTTCCAACGGCAATTCCTGCTCGGTTTCCACTTCCTCCTGGTCAATTGGCGGATCGGTCATCGCAGAACCCATCGGTGCGGACCCTGCCGCGTCCTGTTGTGGAGCACTTCCTGACAGCTGCACCGACGATTCCTGCAGCAGGAATGGGTTGCTGCACCCGCACAGCACTGCTGCCAGCAGCGGTAGGCTGAGCCAACGCATCATCGCCATCCCATCGACTCCTCATACGCAACAATCGTATTCACGTTCGCTTTCTCAATCGAGTTGAGGCGCGCTGTCACCGTGGATTCTGTGCAGCTGCTGTCGCGCACATACCACGATTTATTGGCAAAATAGTTCTGCCACCGCTCCGTGGTGAATGCATAACCATGGCGGGCATAGATCTCATTACGAATGGCCGCCACGGTATCCTGTCCCAAACCGGTTAAATCGGACGATGAAATGTACTGTGTGTCTGTGGGCCACAGATACCCCGAGCTCTTTACCTTACTATAATAATCGTCCGTGTGGTTGGTTGTATTATAGTAATAATAATTATTCACCGTCGTCTCCGTCGTCGATTCCGACTCTTTGGACTCCTCTTTTTCGCTCTTCGTCTCTTCCTTTGTCTCTGTCTGTTCGTCATTCGTTTGGCCTGCCGCCTGCACGGCCTGCTGCTCTGCCTGGATTGCTGCCATCTGAGCCTGCTGCTTTCCCCGGGTCAACACCGTAAAGCAGACAATGGCCGCCACTGCAACCACCGCGATCAGTGCAATCACGGCAATAATAATCCCATTGCTGTTTCGCCTCGGCGGCACGGAAAGGCCATAGCCAGACTGAGGACGCGCTGCCGTCTGCTGCACATGGGCACCACACGCGGCACAGAACTCCGCTCCATCCGGGATACGGGCACCGCAATTTTTACAGTACATAAGAAAATCCTCCCAAACTCTTATTCTCCTATACAAAATCCAGAATAATTATAACATATCTGTCTGTTCTTGTCACGTTTTCCCGCAAACTTGATGCCACGCCGCCATACTTTCCACAAATTTTCCTCTCACAATCTCTCAAAAAGACGACAGACACCGGCTGACATTCTCCCAAAGTCAGCCGGTGTCTGTTCGTTTTGCCCTGCGCGGGCCGCTATTTCCCTTCACACCACTGGAACGACGGCGTCGTGATACAGACCTCTGTTCTGCCCACCGACACTACTCCTCCTCCGCACTCTGCCTCCCGCTCCCTGCCGGATGACCCGGTCACGCGGCAGCGCCCACTGCTCAGTGCGGTCGCATACTCCATATGCGAAGCCAGAATCCCAATCTCTCCTTCGACAGACCGCACGATCAGCCTCTGCACCTGCCCATCAAACGCCATTCCCTCCGGAGTCACAATCTGCAGCGGAAAACTCTGCATCCTTCATCGCTCCTTTTTCGCCTTTTGCACGGCCTCATCAATCGTTCCCACAAACAGAAACGCGGACTCCGGAAGATCGTCATGCCGACCTTCCAGAATTTCCCGAAATCCGCGGATGGTTTCCTCTCGAGAAACATACCTTCCCGGAATGCCGGTAAACTGGCTGGCGACCGCGAAAGACTGTGAGAGAAAGCGCTGGATGCGGCGTGCCCGTGCCACTGTGCGTCGATCCTCCTCAGACAGCTCCTCCATGCCCATAATGGCAATGATGTCCTGAAGCTCCCGGTACCGCTGCAGCACCTTCTGCACGCCCCGCGCCACCTCGTAATGCTCCTCTCCGACGATTTCCGGCGATAGGATCCGGCTGGTCGATTCCAGCGGATCTACCGCCGGATAAATTCCCTGCGCGGCAATGCCTCGGTCCAGAACCGTCGTCGCATCCAGATGCGTAAACGTTGCCGCCGGGGCAGGATCCGTCAGGTCGTCCGCCGGCACATACACCGCCTGCACCGAGGTGATGGATCCCCGCCTGGTGGACGTAATCCGTTCCTGCAGCGCACCCATCTCGGTGGCCAGCGTCGGCTGATAGCCCACTGCCGACGGCATGCGTCCCAGCAGCGCCGACACCTCTGCTCCTGCCTGCGTAAACCGGAAAATGTTATCAATAAACAGCAGGACGTCCTGCCCCTCCCGGTCGCGGAAATACTCCGCCATCGTCAGACCAGACAGCGCCACCCGCATCCGCGCACCGGGCGGTTCATTCATCTGGCCATAGACCAATGCGGTTTTGTTCAGCACTCCGGACGCGGTCATCTCTCCGTACAGGTCATTGCCCTCCCGCGTCCGCTCTCCGACACCAGCAAACACCGAGATGCCGCCGTGCTGCTTGGCAATGTTATTGATCAGATCCATAATGAGCACGGTTTTTCCAACTCAGGCTCCGCCGAACAGCCCGATTTTACCGCCCTTTGCGTACGGGCAGATCAGGTCAATGACCTTGATTCCGGTCTCCAGGATATGAATCGTGCCTTCCTGCTCTTCATATGACGGTGCCGGGCGGTGAATCTCCCAGTACTCCTTCGTGGAAAGCGGTTCTCCGCCATCAATGGGCTGACCCAGCAGATTGAACATCCGTCCGAGCGTCTGCTCTCCCACCGGTACGCGAATGGATGCCCCAGTGTCCACTGCCCGCGCACCACGCACCATCCCATTCGTCGCACTCATCGCAATGCACCGCACCGTGCTGTCACCGATATGCTGCGCCACCTCCGCCACAACCGTTCCGCTCCCATTCTCTACCTCCAGCGCATGGAGCAGCTCCGGGAGCTGTCCTTCGGAAAACCGCACATCAATGACCGGGCCAATCACCTGAACCACCGTTCCGGTTCTTTGCTCGTCCACACACATCACTCCTCTCTGCATCCACAACGCGTGTCACCGCGCCGCGCCGCTGACAATTTCCGTAATCTCCTGCGTAATGGCACTCTGCCGCGCGCGATGATACGCAAGCTGCATCTCTTCCAGCATGTCGGACGCGTTATTGACCGCAGAATCCATCGCATTGCTGCGCGCCGCCAACTCCGACGCCCGTGACTGACAGACGGCCTGATAGCATGCGCCCGCGACAGCAGAACCGATCACGGCATCCAGCACGGCGCAAGCCGATGGTTCATACACCGTTCGCCCGAGCTCCTCTCGTTCTGGCGACAAAGGCAGAAGGACCTGCACCGTCGGAATCTGCTGAAGCACAGAGACAAACCGCGTATATACCACGGTGACCTCTCCCCATCGGCCGCTGCGAAAGCCATCCACCAGCACACGCGCCGCCTCACCACAGTCCTCCACGGTCACCTCTGACGCCATCTCATACCCACCGATCATCTCATATCCGTGGGCCCGACCGTAGTCTGCTGCGCGGCGCCCGATTGGAAACAGGCACACCGACGACTTGTGCTCGAACTGTTTCTCCATCGTCCGCACCAAATTGCTGTGAAATCCACCGGCAAGTCCCCGATCCCCCGCTACCATCACGCAGCAGCACTTCGCTCCCACGGTGCGCGGCTGACACAATGTTGACGCCCGTGCCGAGGGATCCGCCATGAGGCAGCGCAATACGCGCTCCCATGCCCTCTGATAGGCGGCACTGCATGCCATCCGCTCCCGCGCACGAGGCAGGGCGGAGGACGCCACCAGCTGCATCGCCCGCGTGATCTGCATCGTATTGCGTATGCTCTTCATGCGCTGTTTTGCCCGTTTTCTTGACAGTCCCATGATCTGCACCTCTCAGAAACGTTTCACAAACGCAGTTTTCACCCGCTGTATACTATCCCGCAGGTTCTGCTCCGTCTCCTCGCTCATCGTTCCCGATGCGCGAATCTCCTCCAGCACGTCCGGATGCTCTGCCAGATCACGGTACAGCTCTCTCTCAAAGACAGAAATATCCTCCACCGCAATGTCATCGAGCAGAGCGTGGCTCACTGCGTAGAGGATCGATATCTGATTGTCCACCGGAATCGGCTGTCCGCGCCCCTGCTGCAGCGCCGCGGTAATCCGGCTCCCCTGCTCCAGTCGGCGTCGCGTGTCCTCATCCAACTCGGCACCAAACTGTGCAAACGACTGCAGCTCCCGATACTGGGCATAGGCCAGCTTCAGCGGGCCGGCTACGGCCTTCATCGCCGGAATCTGTGCATTTCCTCCCACACGGCTGACCGAAATGCCAGGATTGACGGCCGGCAGTATTCCGGCATGAAACAGCTCACTCTCCAGAAAAATCTGTCCGTCTGTGATGGAGATCACATTGGTCGGGATATATGCCGACACATCCCCCGCCTGCGTCTCAATCACCGGCAGCGCGGTCAGCGAGCCGCCGCCCAACTGGTCTGACAGGCGGGCCGCACGCTCCAGCAGACGGGAATGCAGATAAAACACGTCTCCGGGATACGCCTCCCGTCCCGGCGGCCGGCGAATCAGCAGCGACAGCGCCCGATAGGCCACGGCATGCTTGGACAGATCATCGTAAATGACCAGCACATCCCGTCCCTGCTCCATGAAGTATTCCCCTATCGCACAGCCAGCATACGGAGCAATATATTGCAGCGGAGCGCGTTCGCTGGCCGTCGCGCTGACCACAATCGAATAATCCATCGCCCCCGCAGCCGTCAGTTCCTCCACCAGCGCCGCGACCGTGGAATTCTTCTGCCCAATCGCAACATAGATGCACAACACGTTGTTTTCCTTCTGGTTTCGGATGGTGTCGATCGCCAGCGCCGTCTTTCCGGTCTGACGATCTCCGATAATCAGCTCTCTCTGTCCTTTCCCGATCGGAATTAACGCATCAATCGCCTTGATTCCGGTCTGAAGCGGCTGCTTGACCGGCTGACGATCCATAATTCCCGGTGCCGGGCGCTCCAGCGGACGCTGCTCCGTCGTGTCAATCGGACCTTTCCCGTCAAGCGGCATCCCCAACGCATTGACGACTCTTCCGATCATTGCCTCACCAACCGGGACGGCTGCAACGCGTCCAGTCCGTTTGACCGTATCGCCCTCACGGATTCCCTTATCCGATCCCAGCAGTACGATGGACACCGCGTGCTCCTCCAGATTCTGCGCCATTCCATACGTCCCGTTGCCAAATTCCACAAGCTCATTGGCCATACAATTGTCCAGCCCGGACGCACGCACAATCCCGTCGCCGACCAGAAGAACCGTACCGGTCTCACTTTGCTCTATCGTGCTCGCATAGGACCGAATCTGCTCCCGAATCACCCGGCTGATTTCCTCCGGGCGCAGCGACATCGTCTCTCTTGTCGGTTTCATCCTTGCGCCCCCTCCATCCGTGTTTCCATCCGATGCAGCTGATGATCAATCGTTCCATCCATCTGCCTGTCACCGATCTGCAGACGAAGTCCGCCAACACACCGAGAATCCACCCGTTTGTTCAGCCGGACCTGCTTTCCTGTCATCGTCTCCAGCCGACGTGTCAGCTGCACCTCCTGCTCCGGCGTCAGTGGCACCGCAGATGTCACATCTGCCGTCATGATTCCATGTTCCTCATCCCAGCGATACTCAAACTGTCGGATGGCTTCCGACAGTTCGGATGCCGTGCCGTATTCTGCCACGAGCTTCAGCGCATTTTCCACCAGATGGTGCACAAGGCCATCAAACAGCTCTGCGACCACCTTCACCCGCTCCTGTTTCCTCAGAGCCGGACTATCCATCAAGGCCAGTACCTCCGGGTTGTCATTCAACACCGTCTTGAGCATCTGCAAATCCGTTCGGACTCGTGCTGTGTCTCCCTGTTCTCCGGACACCTCATACAGGGCGTCCCCATACGCTCTTGCCAATTCGGTCATCGCACATCACCCAAGCCGTCGATGCATTCCTGAATCAGCCGCTCATGGTCCCGTGCCGTGAGCTCACGTCCCACAACCCGTTCTGCCAGCTCCATCGCCAGAGCGGAGACCTCCTCCCGCAGAGAACGAACCGCCCTCCGGCGCTCCTGCTCCACGTCCTCGCTGCCCCGTTCGACAATGCGGTCGGCCTGACGCTGTGCCTCATCCAAAATCTCCGCTTCCTTCCAGTGCGCACGCTGTTGCGCACGGGTTACAATGCTCTCTGCCTCCTGATTTGCCGTTACCATGCGCTGCTCATACTCCTGTCTTGTTCGCTCTGCCTGCTCCGAAGTTCGGGCCGCCTCCGCATACTGCTGCGCAATCTCCTCGTCCCGCTGCGCCAGAACACGCTGCACCGGGCCAAACAGAAAATGCCGCAGCAGCAAAACCAGAATCAGAAGATTGACCAGCTGCATGACAATTTCCCATGGGACGATACTGACAAATTCCAATGCCTCCATTGCCGTTCCTCCTCCTATATTCTGCCGATAAACGGATTGACAAACAGAAGAATCAACGCGATGATGAATCCATAAATACCGGTCGTCTCCGCCAGCGCACATCCGAGAATCATCGTTGAGGTGACCTTTCCCGCCGCCTCCGGCTGACGGCCAATGGCCTCACAGGCCTTACCGGCCGTGTATCCCTCGCCAATACCCGGACCCACACCGGCAATCATCGCCAGTCCCGCGCCAATCGCGGAACCGCACAGTACAATTGCTCTTGCGATCGTTTCCATGATACGTCCCTCCCGAACCGTACTTCCCTGAAACCCATCATTGTCCTGTTTACTCCGTGTCTCCCTCCGTCTGAGCCGCCCGTGAGACAAACAGCATCGTCAGCATACAAAAAATAAACGGCTGTACCAGACTGGAAAACACGCCAAAATAACATTGCAGCAGTGCGGGTAGCCCTGCTGCAAGAAATGGAATGTCACGCACTATTACACCGATTGTCCCCGGAACCCAGCGGAACAACAGCTTGTTCACGCGTCCCAACGCCGCATACAGCAGCAGTGAGATCACGGTACCGGAGGCAATATTTCCAAAATGACGAAATGCCATGGAGACCGGAACCGCCGCTTCGCTGAGCACGTTTAACGGTGCCATGAGCGGAACCGGCTCGAGATAACTGCGCAGATAGCCGTTCCAGCCGCGCGTCCGGATCTTCCAGCCGACAATCAGGCCGAACACCAGCAATGACCACGCCAACAACGTGTTCAAATCACTGGTCGGCGCAAACGCTCCGGTCAGACTCATCAGGCTGCACACAGCAGACAGCGAGAACAACGAGGCAATCAGTGGAACAAAGTTGTCCCAGCCCGCTCCCATGGTCCTGCACACAAACCGGTGTGCCCCTGTCACCAGGCATTCCGCCATCAGCTGCCGCCAGCCGGTCGGATGCACCGCCATGCCGTGCGTCAGCAGCCAGCACAACCCCACAATGACCGCCATGGCAATCCATGTATTCACGAGCGTCGCTGTCATGGGCAAGTACGGCAAATCAAACAAATATCCGTATATCGCTGCACCTGTGACCTGCAGCTCCATCGCTTACGCCGCCTCCTTCCGTTGAAAAACCGGAAGCCCCATGAGCAGTATCGTAATCCGCGGGAATACCATCGGCACCACCACAGACAGCCCGTGAAACCACGGCAGTTTGATTCCCAGCGCCACAACCGCCGCCAACAGCAGCAACCGCCTCGTGTACGAATTCTGCGTGATCGTTTTGGCCGCCTTCGGATCGTCCTGCTGCAGAGAACGCTGCACCGACAGCGCCATCAGGAAAAAATTCAGCACGGCAAAGCCGCCGCCCAGCAGCGCTCCCAGCACCGTACGATAGTCAAAGGCACCCGCAACCGCAAACAGCACCAGCATTCCCACACTCATGCTTGCCACACCAATGCCGATATGCTTGGTCTCTTTGATTACAGCCGGTTCAATTTTCATGTTGTTCACCTCCTTGTCGTTCTGCCGATGCAACGTCAGCCGACGCGCGCTGCTCCAGCCTCCGCTGCATCTGGCTCCAGAAACACCGCGCGCTCCAGATGCCGCCGGCAATCCCCAGCAGCAGCGCGGCCACCATAACCCAGTAGCCCAGCGCATACCGCCGGATCAGCCATGCCGCTGCCAGCAGCGAAAGCACCGGCGGTGCGGCCAGCGAAAGACCCAGCTGCGTCAGCAGCGTCAGGTTTTCCGCACACTCTCTCAGAATCTGCCGCTTGTCCATGCGCTCCGCTTCCCTTCGCCATTCTGTGATGTAGCTTTTCCCGTTTTTCCGGAAAAATTCCTCTGTTCCACGTTTTGTTCCGACGATTGCCCTATACCGTGTTGATCGGTCTGCCGTCACGGAATGCCTGGAGATTCTGTACCGTAATATCCATCAGTCTCTGCCGCGCCGTGTCCGTCGCCCACGCAATATGCGGTGTCAGGGTACAGTTTGGTGCGTGAAGCAGCGGATTATCCCACCGCATCGGCTCGACAGAGATGACATCGGCGCCATACCCGCCCAGTGTGCCGCTGCGCAGCGCATCCGCGACATCCTGCTCCACTGCGAGCGGTCCGCGTGAGGTGTTGATAACGATTGCCGTCGGCTTGAGCCAGCGCAGCGTTCGGGCACACAGCAGCCCCTTTGTCTGCTCGGTCAGCGGAGCACACAGACTGACGACATCCGCCTGCCGAAAACCCTCCTCCAAGGTGACAAATGGCGCACCTTCCATCGGTTCCGTCGTATCCACATCGCGCGGCACGGCGACGGTGTTCATCCCGAACGCCTGCGCCAACCGGAGCACCTGCCGTCCAATGCGTCCTATTCCCACCACACACATCGTCTTTCCGCTCAGGTTTCTCATCGGATAGTTCCAGAAGCAAAAGTCCGGACAGGTACACCAATCACCCCGATGCACTGCCTCACTGTGATCCCCGACATGCATATACAGCTCCAGCAGATGGGCAAACACCATCTGCGCCACCGAGTCGGTGGAGTACGCGGGAATATTGGTCACCACAATCCCATGTGCGTGGCAGTACTCCACATCAATAATATTGTATCCGGTTGCCGTCACACCGATATAGCGAAGCGTCGGGCACTCCCGCAGTACCGCTGCATCCAGAACCACTTTGTTGGTCAGGACTGCATCCGCGTCGCCGATGCGCGCGACAACCTCCTCCGTGGACGTGCGGTCATACACCATCACTTCACTCAATGCGCGGATCGGCTCCCAGCTCATGTCGCCAGGATTCAGCGCCTTTCCATCCAGAATTACTGTTTTCATTGCTTGTCCTCTCTTATGACTGACAATAACAGAAAAGAGAGCACGTCGCAGACCGGTCTGCAGCGCGCCCTCGTACTATCTGCATCAGAATACGCAGTATTTCTCCATGTAGGATTCCATCAGCGGCAGGATACTCTCATACGTTCCCTGCTCTTTCAGATAGTCGTGAATATCACGGACATCGATCAGCGAATGCACCTGGATGCCGAATTCCTCACCGACCTCCATCACGGCGGTCTTACCCGGGTTCTGTCCCACCTCACAGCGGTTGACCGAAATAAACATATCCGTCACCTTGACGTCTGCACAGCCGTACAGCACCGGCAGCGTCTCGCGGATTGCTGTGCCGGCCGTGATGACATCCTCAATGATAATAATCCGATCACCGTCTGCTGGTTTATAGCCGACGATGGAGCCGCCCTCACCGTGGTCCTTTGCCTCCTTGCGATTAAAGAAGAACGGCTTGTCAATGCCATACTCCCGCGCCATCGCACCCGCTACCGAGGTCGCCAGCGGAATCCCCTTATAGGCCGGTCCAAACATCGCATCAAACGCATCTCCGATCGTTTCCTTGACGAGTGCGGCATAAAACTCACCCAGACGGGAGGTCTGCAAGCCGGTCTTATAGTTGCCCGTGTTGACAAAATACGGTGTGTTGCGTCCGCTCTTGGTCACAAAGTCTCCAAAGCGCAGCACGTCTGCGCTCATCATAAATTCAATAAATTCCTTTTTCGCCTGCGTCAGCATGGAAATCTTCCCTTTCTGTGTTGGATTGCCCTCAGTATAGCAGAAAATACCGCCCTCGACAAGATAAAACCGGTATTTGTCCCTTTACCATGCCCTCAAACAAACAGCCGGCAGCTTGTGCTGCCGGCTGACAAAGCAATGTGTTTACTTGTTCGGATTCTCAATACTAGTGATGCCGTCCGCACCGGCGGAGATGATCAGGTCGGTGCAGTTGAGGAAAAATCCGGTTTCCAGAACACCCAGCGTTCCCTTCAGGAAGGCTTCCATCGCGGCATAATCCTTTCCGAACCGGGAGTTGGTGTATTTCGTATCCAGAATATAGTTGTGGTTGTTGGTCTCAAAGACCGAGCCGTCCTTGTTCTTCCGGAGCACCGGCTCAAACCCTGCCTCTTCCATCTTCTTGACAACATGCTTGTAGCCAAACGGCAGGACCTCCACCGGCAGACCGAAGTCGCCGATCTCCTCGACCAGCTTCGCGCTGTGGCAAACCCAAATATTGTACTTCGCGCTGCGTGCGACAATCTTCTCGCGGAACAGCGCGCCGCCGCCGCCCTTGATGCCGTTAAAGGCCGGATCCACTTCATCTACACCGTCAATACAGATATCCAGTACCGGGGCATCGTTGGTGTCCAGCAGCGGGATACCCAGCTGCTTTGCCTGCTCCGTGGACGCATCCGACGTGGAAACGCACTGAATCTTCAGTCCCTCTTCCTTGACGCGCTGTCCGAGTCGCTCAATCAGATAATAGGCGGTTGAGCCGGTGCCAATGCCGACCAGCATGCCGTCCTTGACATACTTGGCCGCCTCATAGCCCGCCATCTGCTTCTCATTCATTTCGCTCACCTCATCAGTAAAATAGTCCCAAAGCGGTAATCGCTTCTGCTGTTATTGTAATACACAATCTCATGCCGTGCAAGGCTTTTCCCCTCACCCACAGCAGAAATCCGTGCACAAATCCATGATCTCACGCAGTTGCTTTTGTCTGTCTCCTGAGATATACTATCAGTAACAGACTGCGAGGTGACGACATGAAACACATCTTTCTCCTCAATCCCGCTGCCGGAGACGGGCACAATATTCCGCGTCTGGTTCCCCGCATTCGCGCAGCATCTCAGGCTACTGGAATCCCCTACACGCTGTATGAAACCAAGTCACCCGGCGATGCCGCGGCACTGATTCAGCGCTGTGCGGCCACCGGCAACCAGTTCCGATTTTATGCCTGCGGCGGAGACGGTACACTGAACGAAGCGGCCCGCGGCGCACTCTCCCATCCCAACATCGAACTGGCCTGTGTTCCGTACGGCACGGGAAACGATTTCGTCCGGACGCTCGGCGGAGCTGCCCGGTTCCGCGATCTGGGAACGCTGATGCGCAGCCAGGCGCGGCCCATCGACGTCATCACATCGGAAGACGGCCATCTCGCGGTGAATATCGTCAACATCGGCTTTGACTGCAACGTTGCTGACGGGGCACAGTGGATGAAAGAACTCCCTCTGGTGTCCGGAACCATGGCTTACCTGCTGTCTCTCGCCGACGAACTCACCCGTCCCCTCGGCCAAAGTATGGCAGTATCCACTGACAATGGCCCCATGCAGATGGGAAACTTTCTGCTCTGTGCCATTGGAAACGGCGGGTACTGCGGCGGCGGATTTTGCGCGTTCCCACAAGCGAACCCCTCGGACGGTCTTCTGAATGTCAGCACGGTACGCGCCATGCGGCGCCGGGAACTCCTCCCTCTGCTCCCCCGCTACCGCGATGGTTCCTACCTCTCCCATCCCCCCGCACAAAAATATATCCGTATCCAAACATGCCGCCGCATTCATATCCACACACCGTCTCCGATACGCGTCAGTTTTGACGGAGAGATCATACGAACCGATTCCCTCCACTTGCAAGTGCGGCCACATGCCATCCGGATGTGTATTCCCGAATAACACACCATATAGTACCGCAGGGGCAGGCTCTAACGAGCCTGCCCCTGTTTTTTTGTTCTCTCTGTCCCCGTGTTATCGGGTTTTTACTGTCTTTTTCTTGGACCAGCTGGAGTAATACCACTTGCCGTTCACCGTCTTATAGGTGCGTACGCGGACATAATACGACGTATTGCGTGCCAGCTTCGAAATCGTCTTTGACTGCCGATTCGCGTCAGAAATCGTTTCCGTCTTTTTGGCTCCCGCGTTCTTCTTCCAATACTGAACCTGGTAGCCGGATGTCTGGCTAATCTTTTTGGTCCACTTAACCTTAAAGCCCTTGCTCAGGCGAGTGATGCTCTTGATGGTCGTCGCGCGCGGATTGATGACGAACTTGCTGGTCAGAGTACCTTCATAATAGTCACCGACAAACGTAACGGTCATCTCATACGTGCCGACCTTTTTGTTATTCGGCAGAGTCGTCTCATAGTTCGAAGACGAGATCTTCCGTCCATTGGTATCGTATACCGCTTCCACCTTCGGGTGCTTGGTCTTTCCGCTGTATACATATTCCGAATTGGACAGTTCTGCCGATGCCGGAGCCGCAATGATGCGTTCGCTCTCTACCTCACCGCAGGAGCAAACCTTCGTGATGCTGCCCGCCTTATCCGGACTCGCCTTGACGATCTTTGTCTGATACTCATGGACATGCGTTCCGATTACCGTGACGGCACACTTGGCTGCATAGCCGCCGTCTGCGGTCTTTACGGTTACGGTCGTGCTGCCTTCTCCCTTTGCTGTGACAACACAGGTCTTTCCGTCGGCCTTAATGGATGCAACGCTCTTATCCGCAACCGACCATTCCACATTCTGATTATCCGCGTTGAGCGGCGTAATTTCTGCCGTGATGGTTGCCGAAGTGCCGTTGTCCAGTTCCAGCGTGCCCGGTGTCACCGTGACGCCGCCTACTGCGATATTGCTCGTGTGTACCGGATCATCCGGGTCGAGCGGATCACTGCCGCCCTCATACTCTTCCAGATTGGTCAGACCGTCGCCGTCGTCATCACTGTTGGCAATGTCTTTTTCCGTGCCGTCCGGTGCCCACAGGCCGTACTTATCACAGTACCAATCTGGGATACCGTCGCCGTCCTTATCTGCTGCGCCTGCTGTCACGCGGACCGCCTCGCTCAGCTCGGACTTGCTGCCGTCCTCCTGAACGCTCTGAACCGCCAGGTAAACCTCGCGCTCACGCTCCAGAAGATCCAGCGTCAGTTCGGTCGAATCTGCCGGATAGGTTCTCTGAACCACACCGTCATCCTCCGCCGAATCAAACGCGCTGTCGCTGTAATAAACATGATAGAACTTGCTGTTCTCGTTCGGGTCATCAAACGCAACCGTAACCACCGCGTCGTTGTCCTCTGACTGCGTATAGGTCACGTTCGTTGCCGGTTTCGCCGTCTCCTTCGACGCTGCCTTCGCCATCAGGACATACAATCCGTCACCGGACAGTTCCGCCGATGCTCCGACATTGTCATCTTCTTCTTCCAGATACTCGGTATCCAGCTGTGTCCACACGCCTCCGGCATACTTAAACCAGCTCAGGCTGCTGTAATCCATATCGCCCGTGCAGGATGCAACCGAATAGATCTTTCCCTCACTCAGTCCGACATCGTCCTTCGTCGAAATCGCTGTCGCCTGATTGATCGACTGATACTCTCCGTTGGTATACGTCGTATTGTCTGCCACATAAGTATATACGGTCTCGGATTCCGGAATCGTGTACGCATTGACTGCACAATCCATGGAAACATAGGCGTATCCGCCGGTATTGCTCTCCGAACGGTCGATATAGTACTGATTGTACTGTGCCTCTTCTCCGCTCTCTGCCACAATGCGGAAGCTGGCCAGCGCGCCGGCACCCACGTTCAGTTCTGCCGTCTGTGCGTCATCCGCTGCCGTCAGCGCAACCTCTTCATAGGAGTCTCCCGTCTGTACATACAGGTGGTAGTCGGCATCTGTCGTCGGAACCAGCATCAAACGCAAGCCGTCGCCATCCTCTTCTACGGAGACCGCACCCAGAGACTCCGTCGTCTCTTTTGCCGCAGTCAGCAATTCATCGCCTGCCGCCGACGTTCCCGTTGAAGACAGTATGATGTAATCATCATCCGTAAGGGACGCATAGCTGTAATTTGCCGTGCGATCCCGGCTTCCCGACACCTCTGTATAATCAATGACATAGTTATCTGCACCTTCGAGCAGAGATCCCGGCTCAAGGGTCCGTCCGGTCTCCAACATCTCTGCCAGCGTGCCTTCACACGATTGATGGTAAATCGAAGAATGGCGGGTGTCTGCTCCCGTTGTGAAATCGCCGCCGCGGTACGCGTAGTCGATATTCGCCTTGGAGATCTCAATATCCTCGTGCTGTCCGTCCATCAGTCCGAAATTGCTGTATGGGCGATTGGAGGAGGTCCAGTTGATTCCGTCTCCGTCCATGTACTCATCAAAGAAGCACAGCAGATAATGACCTGTCTCATGTGTTACCGTCGTGGCATAGGCAGCTGCCTCGTCCAGCATCGAATTGTTCCAGCCGGCGCCTTCCACACCACTCATCTGGATTCTCCGGTAGGTGCTCTTTCCTGACAGTTCTGAGGCACCCTTCATATTTTTTGCCCAGCTATTAAACAGATCAATATAGTCATCCGTCACGCTAACTGTGCTGCCATCATAGAAACCAGAGACATACGCATTGGAATGGATCTTGCCCCACGAGCTCTCATCGGTCTCAATGCGGATATCCGCCTTGGATGCACGGTTGGCCGTATTATAGAACTGCTGAAGATTGGATGCCGTAAACAGAAGGATATTGTCAATGAGAACATGTCCGTCCGTCGCCTGCGCCACATCCTTGGCATATTCATTCAGCATGCGTTTGACGCCCTGCTGATACTCTGCCTTTTTGGATTCCGCCTTTTCCGCCAGATAGCAAACCGACATATTGACCATCATACGCGGCTCGTGCAGGTTGAGTGTCATCTCCTTGGCAATCGTGGTCGTTACATTTTCCGCCAGCGCCAACATTTCCTCGCCAAAATCGTCCGAGTAAATATCTGCAAAGATGCCGCCCGTCGTCTCATACAGCGTCTGATACGACGACTGATAGCGCGTGTCCGTAATGATGGACGTCGTGATGTCCTGTTCTGCCAGAGCATCCGTGACATCCTGCAAATCCGTGTAACCGTAATTATTATCCGTCTTGGTATCCGCATCCGTCAGTACAAACGCGAACTTATTGGCCTCACTGCGCCATTTCATCGTCGCAGCATCCGCTACCATTCCCAGCGCATCGACCGTGGTCTCATCACTGTCTCCGCCGCCGGTCGCATCAATTTCCGCCAAAATATTGACGACGGATTCCAGATCGGTACACCACGGAGAGCCGTCAACTTCCCACAGCTTCATCGGCTCATCACAGGTAATATCGCGGTATTCGATAAAGGCAAACCGGATGTCCAAACCGCGGCTCACCAGTGTCTCTGCCAGCGTCGAGATATTATCCTTTACGTCATTGATGCTGCTGCTCATCGAGCCAGTCGCGTCAATGGCAAACACCATATCAACCTGATTGGAATCGTTTGTCGGAATATTCGCACCGGCCCAGCCGCCATTGTTATCAATGGTCTCCGAATGCAGCTGTATCTGATAGCGAATATAGTTTCCGTCCTCATCCTTCGGGAAATTGTTGAACAACGTTCCCCTTCCGTCGTTCTCCCCGCTCAACAAGCCACCGCCCTGTGCGATGGTTTTGTACGCCGATACCGTCGCATGCAGCTTTTCCTGCTTGGACAGGCCCTCCAGTGAGATCACTGCATTGCCGTCAGCATCCGTTGCAGACTCTGCCTCCCGATAGATGTCACCGGAGTACAGCGCCGCGATCGCACCTTGTACCGGTACGGTCTCCCCCGTCGTCGCGTCCGTCGCTGTAACATGAACGGTCAGCGTGTTTGTCACATCGTCCTCGGCCAGTACGGTGACAGCGGTCTCCTCGCCATCCAGGTACTTGCTGTAATCCCACGACTCTGGATCGTAGTCCGCATCATTGTTGTTTTCCTGCCCGGAAGACACTTCTTCCGTCACGGCTTCCACCGAGATCTGTTCTGCCGTCTCGTCGGTATCCGCCGCCAATGCTGTTTCCGCACTGGTGATAACCATCGCCATGCAGAGCAGCATCGCCAAAATTCGTCGTTTCATGATACCTATCCTCTCTTATTTTTTCGGAGAAACACCCCGTTTGTATAATTTTACAGCGTTTTTCTCACAATTGCAAGATAAAATCCACAACCAATGCTGGCATATCTCCGCTTTTTTTGTCACTTTGTTAAAAAAGCGGCCACAGGAGTTGCCTCCTGTGGCCGCTGATCATCCAGATACCCTTATTCCTTTTCCTGGCTGTCTGCAATGACTTTCTCCTGTACCTGCGGCGGAGCGTCATCGTAGCGCTCAAACTGAGAAATAAACGAACCGCGTCCCTGCGTCATCGAACGCAGCGTAATAGCATAATCGCTGATCTCTGCCATCGGCACTTCAGCAAGAATCTCCTGTCCGTCATCCGTTGGGTTCATACCCATGATGCGTCCACGGCGCTTATTGATGTCACCGATGACGTCGCCCATATAGGAATCC
>CAYLXH010000002.1:0-17062 GCA_964387535.1 uncultured Butyricicoccus sp.
ATTATATCAGAGTCAGGGCGGTATACAAAAATGATAAAGTGGGTCCGTGGAGCAATGTAAAAGCGATTACAAAGAAATAAAAAGAATAGAATGGAGAAACGCTACTATTGCTTTAGAAATGTTGTAAACGGCAATATGATGTGTTATAATATAACTACACCCCGAAAGGGGGTAATTCGACAATTCCTATGGGAGGGGCCAGGTGCGCACGCGCTTGGCCCTCTCTCCTGGCATATGCCAACTATAAGTAATGCCCCAGAGGATTTTCCTCTGGGGCTGTTTTTATATCAATCCGATCTGATTTGCAATCAATAAACGCACATAATCCGGAGGAACACGTTTTCCTGCATCCCAATCCTCGATTGTACGACGTGGAATGCAGAACCGCTCCGCGAATTTCGCTTGCGATAGCCCGGAGGCGGCGCGGATTTGACGCATACTCATATGCGCGACATCCCAGATTGCGCCGAGTTGGTAGAGTCGTTCTGAGATATCGTCGGTTGTATCGGCATCCCAGATATTGGACAACGCCCAGTCGGACGCGAACGCGGATTTATCCGGCGAATTCAGCGCTTCTCTCCAAACGACGAAAAACTGTCTGTCTGTCATCCATTTCCCTCCGATTTTTGCGACGCAAAATGCTCGCGTAACAGTTTATTTTTTCTTTTTCGTACAGCCGAAAAATAGCATAATCGCTGACGAAGGTTTTCGGCCTCGCGAATATCATCATCCGTCTGTGTTTCCTGCGCCAATATTTCCAGAATACGCGACTCCATCCTCGATTCCTCCATGGTTTTTGCAAAACGGGAACGCCGAGATTTTTCCCGATCGGTTAGTTGTATGTTTTCAATTTCTGGAAACTCCTCGGATTTTTGCTCGAGATATGGCCCGAATATTTCATTCTCCGCTCGTCTTCTCGCGGAGGCCGCATGTTTTATGTCGTCATATTCCCCCAATGTGGTTTTTTTGCCGCGGAAATAGATCTCTGCGATATATTTTTTCTTGCTTTTACTATACCAGACTCCTGTAACCCCTGTTGTGTTGTTTTTATTTTTGGTTTTTGTCAGTTTGAAATCCGCCGTTCCGTCCTGATGCAACTCTCGTATGGATGGTTTTAACACACATCCACAACTCCGAGTCCCTCCGGTACGCAGTTGGTGTCCAGTTACAACGATTTGATTTCCACAATCGCACTGGCACAACCATTGAGTTTGATGCGCTTGAGCTTTCCCGATCAATTTTACACCGGACTGTTTAACTACGGTTAATTTTCCGTACCTATCTCCCGGTTTAGTTTTACCGTTTTTAATACACCCACAACTGCGTGTAGGTCTTCTCGTCCGCGTCAATGATGCTCCGACAACATAAATTTCATTTCCGCAATCACACCGACAGCGATATTTTTTCGCTCCGTTTTTGTCTGTCCTGTCGGTCAACTCCCCTACGGTTAAGCGCCCAAAACGCTGACCGTATGGGATGGATTGTTTCTTACCCATTTACAACTCCTTCTTCGGTAATAAATGATTTCTTGATTCGCATCCAGCGATTTCATGGCTTCGCCTCAAACGATGAAAAACTGCCTGTCATCTCTCTCCGTAGTTTGCTAAATCGAATAACTGCTGCACAACGTTGCCTCTCAATTTTTTGTTTAACTCCGGCATACCTGGATTAAACTCCTCGCGCCACGTCAAAATGATTTCTGTCACGTCGTACACTCCGTCTGACAACTCATAATGTCGGCGCTCCTTCGCATCTCCTGCTCGATAGCAGTACAGCTCTGGTCTCTCACCCGGCGTTGCATCTAGTATGAATGTGTAAGATGCGGTGGACATCAGGTCAATGTCTGCCTGCGCAATATTCGGTATTTCGCGGTGCAGTGCCGCTCTGATCTCCGTTTTTGTAAACATAGTTTTCCTCCTACTGCTTGTGTTTTCCTACTGATTTAGTTCTTTTCTATGGTCTTATAATACCACGCGTCGCGTGGTGTGTCAAGGGGTTTTAAAAATTTTTTAAAAAATATTGAATGCCCAACGCGCGTGTGCATTGGCCCTTTTCTGTCCTCGATTTCCCTAATGATTTAAATCATGATGTCCCTATAATGTCCCTAAAACAAAATCTAACTGATGCTAATATATGTTACATAAAATGGAATAAAAATAAAAAGTTCAAAAAATGACGAAAAACCGCCAAAATCAATGATTTCAGCGGTTATAATATGGTTGCCGAAGAAGGATTCGAACCCTCACAAACAGAGTCAGAGTCTGTCGTGCTACCCTTACACAATTCGGCAATATCTTTTGTGCGACAACAGATACTATTATACGAGTTTCTGAGAAAAAGTCAAGTGCTTTTTCTTATTTTTTTAAAAAGAGAGTATGTGCTATTCTGGAGTAATCCCGCAGATGGCAGGGGAGAAAAACCATCCGAAAAAAGAGAAAAAAACCATACGATTTTTGACTATAACAGAAATGGAAATCAAAACAGACAAAGAGTATACTATGATATGAGTAAAACTATGTGATTATTCCCAATTGGAGGAAAACGATGGTTAGAGAAGATTTAAGAAATATTGCAATCATTGCGCATGTTGACCATGGTAAGACCACACTGGTTGATCAGATGCTCAAGCAGGGGGGCGCCTTTCGCACAAACCAGGTTGTAGAAGATCGTGTGATGGACAGCAATGATTTGGAACGAGAGCGTGGCATTACGATCCTGGCGAAAAATACATCGGTACACTATAAGAATACGAAGATTAACATTGTGGATACCCCGGGCCATGCGGATTTTTCGGGTGAAGTAGAGCGTATTCTGAAAATGGTGGATGGAGTTATCCTGCTGGTTGACGCGTTTGAGGGTCCGATGCCGCAGACGCGGTTTGTGTTGCAGAAAGCATTGGAGTTCGGCCATAAGATCATCATTGTTGTCAATAAAATTGACCGACCGGATGCCCGCCTGGGTGATGTCGGAGATGAGGTTTTGGAGCTTTTGCTGACGCTGGATGCGACAGATGAGCAGTTGGACAGCCCAATTCTCTATTGTTCCGGCCGTGATGGTACAGCATCTACGTCCCCCAACCAGGCAGGAGAGGATCTGACGCCGCTGTTTGAGACGATTTTGTCGCATGTCCCGGCTCCGCATGTCAATCCAGACGGAGAGCTGCAAATGCTGGTTTCTTCCATTGATTATAATGATTATGTTGGCCGTATTGCGATCGGACGTGTTGAGCGAGGCCGCATGCATGTTGGACAGGAACTGATGGTTTGCAATTACAATAAGCATAGTCAGCCTTATAAAGCGAAAGCGGTGTCTATGTACACGATTGACAGTTTAGGACACACACCGATTGAAGAGATCTCGGCGGGTGATATTGTCTGTGTATCCGGCATTGAAAATGTTACAATCGGCGATACCCTGTGCTCTCCGGCGCAGGTTGAGCCGCTGCCGTTTGTGAAGATTTCCGAGCCGACGGTTGAGATGTACTTTTCGGTCAACGATTCTCCGTTTGCGGGACGGGAAGGAAAGTTTGTCACATCTCGCCAGATTCGTGAACGCCTGCATCGTGAGCTGCTGAAGGATGTTTCCCTGCGTGTTCAGGAGACGGACAGTACGGATACCTTCCGTGTGGCAGGACGCGGTGAGATGCATCTGTCGATTTTGATTGAGACGCTGCGTCGGGAAGGATATGAATTCCAGGTTGGCGCACCGCGGGCGCTGTTTAAAGAGATTGACGGAAAGACATATGAGCCGGTTGAACGCATGGTTGCGGATGTTCCGTCGGAATGCCTCGGCTCTGTGATGGAAAAAATGGGTTCCCGAAAGGGAGAACTGCAGCACATGGCACCGCAGGGAGACCGTATGCGTGTGGAATTTTTGATTCCGGCACGCGGCTTGTTTGGATATAAGACGGAATTTCTGACGGATACCCGCGGCGAGGGCGTTATGAGCTCGGTCTTTTATGATTATCAGCCGTATAAGGGCGAAATCAATAAGCGCGCGACCGGTTCGTTGATTGCATTTGAGACGGGCACTGCCGTTACGTATGGCCTGTTTAATGCACAAGAGCGCGGAACGTTGTTTATCGGTGCAGGTACAGAGGTTTATGAGGGCATGATTATCGGATATTCTCCGAAAAATGAGGATATGGCGGTCAATGTCTGCAAGAAAAAGCAACTGACTAATACACGTGCCTCTGGCTCAGATGATGCGCTGCGCCTGATTACGCCTCGCACAATGTCGATTGAGGACGCGATGGAGTTTATCGGGGATGATGAACTCATTGAAATTACACCCAAAAGTATTCGTATGCGTAAGATTATTCTGTCGAATAATGAGCGCTTGAAAAAGGTTAAGGGCAAGAAGTAAGGAGGAGTATCCGTATGAAACAGGTAGTAGCTACCGCAAAGGCACCGGCTGCGATCGGTCCGTATTCACAGGCGATTGAGACCGAAGGATTTTTGTTTACATCAGGTCAAATCCCGATTGATCCGGCGGTGGGCGAGATCACGTCGGACACGATTGAAGGACAGGCAGAGCAGGTGATGAAAAACATTGCCGCTATTTTGGAAGAGGCTGGACTGGATTTTTCTCATGTGGTTAAGACGACGTGCTTTTTGGCGGATTTGGCGGACTTTGCCGCATTTAACGAAGTGTACGGAAGATATTTTCCGGATGCAGCACCAGCCCGTTCCTGTGTTGCTGTAGCGGGTCTGCCGAAGGGAGCAAAGCTGGAAGTCGAGACAATCTGCGTGAAGTAAGACGGAAAATTATGGATTGTTGTTTGACAGATTGGGTGAGACGTAGTATCATATAAATATAAAGTATTCAGAGACCGAAAATGAACAGTAAGGGGAAAGCTGTTTGTTGTTCGGCTGCGCAGTGGAATGAAGCTGACGGACATCCTGCTGCAGCGCACGAGGAACAGTCTGCTGACAATAATTCAGATTGTCAAATTGCTGTAAGGAGTGCGAATGAGTAACAGTACTTTATTGTTGTGGAGAGACCGCTCTGGCGTTGCAGAGCGGTCTCTTTCCGTGCGGACGAAAAACCGACTGCTTCTTGAGAAGCAGTCGGTTTGATGATGTAACAGAATGGGAACTTAGCGTTTCTGGCTCTTTCTCCAGATGCCCATCTTCTCAGCGTCACTAATCAACTGGTCACGGAAATCCGGATGTGCGATGCTAATTAAAGCTTCGGCGCGTTCCCACGTAGACAGACCCTTGAGGTTTATCATACCGTATTCGGTAACAATGTACTGTACACAGGAACGGGGATCGGTTACAATCGAGCCATTGGACAGGGTCGGACGAATACGGGAAGCAATTGTGCCGTCCTTCTGCGTGAAGGTAGAGGACATGCAGACGAAGCTCTTGCCGCCCTTGGACTGATATGCACCCATTACAAAGTCGAGCTGACCGCCGGTACCGGAGATGTGCTTGACGCCGGCAGACTCCGCATTGATCTGACCAAACAGGTCAACATCAATGGCATTGTTAATGGAAATAAAGTTGTCAATCTGGGAAATAACATGTACGTCGTTGGTGTATCCAACCGATGCTGCCATAACATCTGGGTTATGGTTGATGTAGTCATACAGCTTCTTGGTGCCGGCCGCGAAAGCGTAAACCTGACGGCCCTTATCTACGGACTTGTAGCGTCCGGTGATCTTACCCGCAGCAGCGATGTCAACAAAGGCGTCAACGTACATCTCTGTGTGAACAGCCAGATCCTTCAGGTCGGACTGCGCGATCATTGCACCAATGGTGTTTGGCATGCCGCCGATACCGAGCTGCAGACAAGCGCCGTTCGGAATTTCCGGAACAACCAGATTAGCAACAGCAACATCTACGTCGGTCGGAGCACCGCCGCCGCCAAGTTCTGCCAGAGCTGGGTTGTCTCCTTCTACGACCATGGCAACATCCTTGATGTTGATTTCCGTGCCGGACAGGCCGTTGACCCACGGCATGTTCTTGTTCACTTCTACGATAATGCACTTGGCACGGCTCATGATCTCAGCCAGATGTGAGCGGTTCAGACCAAAGTTAAAGTTGCCATGAGCGTCCATCGGAGTGGTCTGCACCATGACAACATCGACCGGTGCCAGATGCTCGGAATAGAAACGCGGCAACTCGGAGTAGCGCATTGGGCCAAAATATCCCATGCCTTTACCGATGATTTTGCGGTCGATGCCACTACAGTGCCAAGAATGCCAGGTGAAATGGTCGCCTGCGTCGTCTGCCTTGCAGATTTCCGGCATCCACATGGTTACGCCGCCGCGCACCTTGACGTCATACAGTTCGTCCTTGCGGGCTGCGAGTGCCTTGTCGAGTGCGATCGGATGGCATCCGCACCAGGTATAGTCTACCCAGTCGCCGTTCTTGACAACCTTGACCGCTTCTTCTGCCGTCGTGAGCTTTTCCTGATAAAGTTTCTGATAATCCATAGCAATAACCTCCATAAATTTGGCTACATGCACAGGGACAGGAGCATGTTAGCCGAAGGATTATAAGTCTTTGTAAAATTTTTAACATACTTATTGTAACAGTGCTGCTGTCATTCGTCAAGTGCAGAATTGTTTTGTTTTGGTAAGGATGCAAAAACAGTGAGCGTTATGAGGGAACGGAATCCGTTTGGGAAGGAAAGAAAACTGACTTGTGTGTTATTGTGAAATCCTGTATAATATAAAAAAGATTACTTATGCGGACCGATAGAAAGGGGAATGGAGATGACGCTGAGAAATATGCGAATTTTTCTTGCTGTTGCAGATTGTGAGAGCATGAGCGAAGCTGCCAAGCGTCTATCTATCGCTCAGCCGTCTGTCAGTGGGACGATTGCAGAGATTGAAGAACAGTACGGAATCCGCTTGTTTGAGCGATTGGGCCGTAGATTGTATATTACGGCAACGGGAAAACGGCTGGAAGAGTATGCCCGGCAGATACTTTCTTCGTTTGATGCTATGGAGCAGGAGTTGAGGAACGCGGATGAGACGATTTCGTTGCGCTTGGGAGCAACGCTAACGGTTGGCTCGTGTTTGATGTCGGAACTGGTGGATCGCTTTTTGCAGTTAAATCCTCCGGTGATGCCGCGAGTATTTGTGTACAATACGGAAAAGATTGAGCAGATGCTGCTGCGCAGTGAATTGGATGCTGCCGTGGTAGAAGGCAAAGTGGAGAGCAAGGATCTCCGAATGCGCCTGATTATGCAGGATCCCTTGGTGCTGCTCACCTCACCGAATCACAATCCGTTTGGAAACAGACGCACTGTTTGCCGGTGTGATTTGGCAGAGGTTCCGTTTATCATGCGAGAGCCGGGAAGCGGCACGCGCGCTCTGCTGGAAGAAAAGATGAAGAATGTGCCGATTCGGGAACAGTGGACCTGTAACAATAACGCCGCAGTGTTGGATGCTGCGGAGCACGGCTTTGGCTGTGCGGTTATTTCCAGACGTTTGGCCATGCAGCGCATAGAGAGTGGAGCGCTGATTGAAATCTCGGTGGCGGATATGACATTTGAACGCTCGTACTCTCTGGTATGGCACAAGAATAAATATATTAGCGATCCGCTTCAGATGTTCCTGAATTTATGTGATGGAATGGAGTGACCCATTCGAATAGAGACGCTCTCTGTGTGCTGTAAGCACGCAGAGAGCGTTTTTTATTTTGCTGCATAGTCAGAATGAAAATGGGAACAGTAACTGCAGAATCTCTTTCGAAGGAGGATTGGTGATGAAATTTGAAGGAAGTCGGACGGAAGCCAATCTGGCGGCGGCATTTGCCGGAGAATCTCAAGCTCGAAATAAATATACGTTTTATGCCAAGCGGGCGAGAAAAGATGGATATGAACAGATTGCAGCACTGTTTGAAGAAACTGCGGCCAATGAGATGGCGCATGCACGGATATGGCTTCAACTGCTGCGTGGGAACCAGATGCCGGATACCAAGGGCAGCTTGGAAGATGCGGCCGGAGGAGAACATTTTGAACAGGCAGAGATGTATCCGGAATTTGCATCGGTGGCGCGGGAAGAAGGCTTTGAGCATATCGCGTTTCTATTTGAGGAAGTTGCAAAGATTGAACAGGAACATGAGAAACGGTTTCGCGCACTGATTGAGAATCTGGAAGATGGTCTGGTCTTTTCGCGGGAAGGGGATGCAATTTGGCAGTGTCGTGTGTGTGGACACATTCACATGGGAAAAGAGGCCCCGAAAATCTGCCCGGTGTGTGCTCATTCACAAGCATTTTTTCAATTGCAGGCAAAAAATTATTAGACGATACTTTCGCAAAGAAAACGATGGCGGCAGGACAACAGTCCTGCCGCTTTTCGCGTGAGAAAAGTTTTTGCAAAGCGGTAAAAAATGTGACGGAGATGTATGGAAATTTGAGTGCAAAGGGTGTAAAATAAAAATCCATGAATTATTTAGGAAAGAGGGAACAGTATGACATTGGCGGAAGCGATCACACAGGTTCATAATGGAAATCAGGATGGTCTGCGCGTGTTGCTTTCGATCACTGCACCGAATCTTTGGGTAACCGTGTCGATGCTATGCAGTACGGCTGTCGGTACACGGATGACAGAGGTATATCGTACCGCAAGTCGGGCGACCGCTTCGCTGCACTCGCCGAGCGACCTTCGGTTCTGGCTTTGTCAGATGGCATATCCGATGCTGTTGGAGCAACCGGACACTCCGCTGCAACAGAATGGAACTTCCAGGACAGAAAGCTATCGGAGGCTTCTGACGGCTCTGCCGAGAGAGGAACGCAGTGCGGTACTGCTACTTTGCAATGAAGGGTTTAGCGCGGCACAGGCCGCCATGGTTCTGGACATGCCGGAAATTGAAGTGAAACGAGCGATGAGGCGGGCACGGACTGCGCTGGCAGAACGGGTGAAGCAAGAGCGTGCGTTTGCTGGAATTACAGTCAATACAGCATGGATGATGGATGAGATGTCCGCGCTGCGGCGGGAACAGGCGCAAAAGGACGCGTTGTTTGAACAGGTTTTCCAGTGTGTGCTGACGAATACCGAGTTTGAAGAACAGATGCAGCCGTCGGAGGAGCCGCCCTCTGGATTTTTAAAGAAGCTATTTCGTACGAAACGATAAGAGAATGCGGTTGGGATACGAGAACATCCCAGTTTTGGAGGAGATACAATGTCAAAGACAAAAGAAATTCAAAAAGAAATGATGATGGCGCTCAAGTTAAAACAGGCTGAGCGAAAGGAAGCGTTGTCCTTGCTGTTGTCTGCACTGAAAGCAAAGGCAAAAGATAAGAGAGAGGATCTGACGGAAGCAGAAGAAGATGCGATTATTAAAAGAGAGATGAAACAAGCTCGCGAAACGATGGAAGCGGCACCGGCAGACCGTATCGACATTCGGGAGGAATGCCAATTTCGTCTGTCTGTTTACCAGGAGTTTGCTCCCGAGGAGATGGGAGAAAATGAGATCCGTGCGTTGGTACAACAGGTGTTGGATCAGATGGGGCTCGTTGCGCCGACAGGGAAAGATAAAGGCTCTATTATGAAGAATCTGATGCCGTTGGTTAAGGGAAAAGCGGATGGAAAACTGGTCAATCAGATTG
Source organism: uncultured Butyricicoccus sp. (assembly GCA_964387535.1). GTDB lineage: Bacteria > Bacillota > Clostridia > Oscillospirales > Butyricicoccaceae > Butyricicoccus_A. The sequence continues at coordinate 9,568 of CAYLXH010000002.1, forward strand.
TCGGGGAGATGCTTGGTGCATGAGACGGCTGATTATCAGGGGAAATCATATTCTGCCGGCGGCATTGCTGCTGTTTGCGGACTCTGAGAAGTATACCCAGCGACAGATGGCGCAGTGGCCAGAGCTGGAGATTACGGTGCAGGACGATGGCAATTATGCGGTTTGGGTTAATTTGATTGACGATGCCGACCTGTTGCAGGACCGCAGGATGGACCATACGGGGATTGTCGAACAGTTGATGCCGTATGTTGATGAAATTTTGACGGACTGACTGTCAGGCATCGACGGATTATACTAATTGTACTGTGTTATACTCAAAGTATTCTCGATTGGAAGAAAGGGGAACAGACACAGTGCTGCATTACATGAGAACAACAAAGCGAGACAGGGAGTACCGGCTCTGGTACGGTGTAGCGGCGATACAGGACGAACGGGTGGAACAGCGTCTGGACGGATTGACGACAGATAGCGGAAGCATTCGACGACTTGTAGAACAGCTCAATGACGGACGCGCTTCTTTGGTACATTTTGCAGAGATTGTGGAGGATTTTATGGAGCATTCCATTCGGTGATGGAAGCTCTGCAGTCTCTGCCGCCCTAGGGAGAAATAGTATGAATGTTTGGGATATTGCGTTGATTGGTGCTGGTCTGAGCATGGATGCGTTTGCGGTCTCTATTTCGAATGGGATGGTATATCGCAACATGACTCGAAGTCGTCAAGCGGCGATGCCGATCTTTTTTGGTGTGTTTCAGATGCTGATGCCGTTGATGGGGTATTGGGTAGGCAGTTTGTTTGCAGACTGGATTGATCATTACGCCGGTCTTATCATTCTGGTGATTTTGGGTGCGATTGGCGGCAAGATGATTTGGGATGGGCTTTGTGAGGGCAAAGAAGATTGTCCGCAGGAGTCAGCAGACAATTTGTCGTGGAACGTGCTGTTTTTTCAGGCGATTGCCACCAGTATAGATGCGTTTGCCGTTGGTGTTGGTTTTTCTGCGATTCATCTGGCTGTTTTTCCGGCAACCATGCTGATTGGACTGATTACCTTTGTCTTTTGCTGGATTGCTATTATAGTCGGAAAAGCGTTTGGTGCGCTGTTGGAAGATAAGGCGCAGATCGTTGGCGGGGCAATTCTTGTTTTGATCGGAATCAAAAATTTTTTGGCATAAGTAAGTGGTGTGCGACAGAACAACGGGCTCTGTCACACACCATTTTTGCTCAATGGCATAGTGAAGGAAATATCTCTGTGGAGTAATCAATGAGTTGCACTTTCGCCGGAACTGCTATTGCTGGAATTACAAATTTGCTTTCCGGTATGATCCATCGTATAGTTCTCTTTGTAAATGAGCTCACTGACCGGAACAAAGGAAAATCCTTGTTCGATCAGACCATCAATCACTTCTGGCAAAGCTGCTGGGGTGTTGGTGGCTGCATTGTGAAACAAGATGATGCTGCCGTTCTGTGCTTTGCTGCAAACGCGGGAGACGATCTCAGATGGCGCTGGATCTTTCCAGTCGAGACTATCAACATCCCATTGAATCGTATACATTCCCATATCACGTAGAGTAGAAACAACCTGATCATTGTAGTCGCCATAGGGTGGACGAAACAGGATGGGAGTTTTTCCGGTGACAGCGGCGATTTTTTCGTTGCAGGATTGTACTTCCTGTTTCATTTGGTCGGTGGAAAGTTGTGTCATGTAAGGGTGAGTGGCCGAATGATTCATAACTTCGTGACCGGCATCCGAAAGAGCTTTGACGGATTCCGGATATTTATCGACCCATTCTCCGACGACAAAAAATGTCGCACAGATGTTGTGTTCTCCGAGGATGTCAATGAGCTGCTGGGTATCCTCATTCCCCCATGCGGCATCGAAGGTCAAAGAGCACACCTTGTCATTGCGATCAACACAATAGATGGGAAGATCGCGTTCGGTTGCTGTTGCACGCAGGTCACTGCCGGATTTGCAGAAGGTCACAGCCAGTCCTCCGAGTACGACTGCACCGAAGAAAATCCACTTCAGCCTCCGGACGGAAATTACATGGAACATAGTCATTCCGACACCTCCTCAGGGTAGCGTATTCGGAACGGGTTGGACGATATGATAGAGTAAGAAGGGAATTGGAGAAGAGATGATAGCGTCAATGGGAAGAGGAAGCAAAACGAACGAAGAATGGTAAAATGTGTGTATTTTGAGCTGTTCAATGTAAATTTTTTCTTTTTTGATACAAAAGATCGTTCAGCAAACAGTTGACAAATAAGATTGTACTGGTTATGATTAGTTTAATGTTGGTTCGAAATATGTGCCATTAACAGAGCAGCATTTCGGTCAGGAAGGGCGGAATCATTTAAGTGAAAGACATCGATCAATTTACCATTGGAGAACGGATTAAATCATTGCGTCAAGAGCGTGGTCTTACACTCCGACAGCTTGCAGCCAAGACGGGACTTTCTCTGGGATATTTGAGCAAAGTAGAACGCGGGCTCAGCAAACCGTCGTATAGTACGATTCAAAGTATTTGTTATGCGCTGGAGATGACGGCCAATCCGTTTATGCTTCCGCAACAGCCGGCAGAAGAGGTGGAAGGAAACGGTTCCTATATGATCTCTCGAGATCGACGATCGCTGATTTATGGTGCGACCAACCTGTTTCAATTTGAATCAGTATTTGAGGAAAATCCGCATTTTAAGCTGAATGTCATGACGTTGCAGCCTGGATGTACGGAGCAGGTAAATTCGATTCACAGTTATGACGAGCTGGGAATTGTGGCAGAAGGGCGCATGGAAGTGGAGCTGGATGGCAGTATTCGCTACGAATTGGGTCCAGGGGATGCTGTTTTGATTCGGAGCGGAATACATCATTCTACAAAAAATCTGTTACCCACTGTATGTGTTTCCTATTGGATTGAAATCTTATAAGTGTGGGGCACAAGGGTCTGTGTCTGTTTTGTATGAAACATAAAATTTTGAGAATCTACTGGCATCGGAATGGTAACGGTGTCAGTTTTATTTTGGAACAATAAGAAAGACGATGCAATTTATTGCATAAATAAAGAGTATTTCCTCGTGATACAGTGCAGTATGTTCTGTATCGCGAGTTTTTTTGTGTACGGAGCTGATCCGGTCTTCGAGAGGAAAAGGAAACGAGAAAAATTGCAGCTGTTTCCTGTGGAAAAGGGAGAGGAAACAAGAATAAATGTGCATACAGGATGGAAAAATGCACAATTTATCGGGTGATTATTTGTCTAAGACCACGGTTTTTGTTGGAAACATAAAATTGTGTTGCATTTATGAAAAAGTGATTGTATAATCTGAAGTAGAAAAAACAGAGAAACAATGTTTCATATATGAAACAAAAATGCGGGTCCGGTGCCCGGACGATTCAGGAGGTGAATTGCCTATTCGAGACAGGAAGAGAAGAGGTCGTTGGTTTGACAGAAACAAATGAACGGCAAAAAAAAACAGACAAAGAAAGGGTTAATGTTATGAACAAGGAAAAAACACCATTGTTAAAGTCGTTTGAACCGATCGTATTCCTGCCGGCATTTATCGTAATGATTGGCGTCACGATTCTTGGCCTGTTCAAATATGAAACACTGTTGAACGGCCTGATGGCGATCTTTAACTACACAATCCATGCATTTGGCTGGACCTACATCTATGTAACGATGTTCAATCTGGCACTGCTGCTCATCCTCTTGGTTCATCCGTTAGGAAAAACCAGACTGGGCGGGCCGGATACGAAACCGGAACTGAGTACGTTCACCTGGTTTGCGACCACACTGTGCACCACGGTTGGTATCTCGCTGATCATGTGGGGCGGTGCAGAGCCGGTATTCCATTTCATGAATCCACCGGAGTGGGCTGGCGTAGCCGCTGGATCTTCGGAAGCAGCGAGCTTCGCGCTGAGCACGGGTTACATTCATTGGAGCTTCAATCAGTATGCACTGTACACATTTGCCGGTGTAGCAATTGCAATCTTCCATTACAATCACAACAGACCGCTGAGCGTTGCAGCCGGCATGTATGGTGCGATTGGTGAAAACAAACTGGTAGCAAAGCTGGTCGATGCACTTTGCCTGATCGTTATCGTAGGCGGTGTTGCATCTTCTCTGGGTATTGGTATCACGCAGCTGTCCACTGGTCTGAACTATGCATTTGGCATTCAGGATTCTCAGTTCCTGCATCTGATTATTGCAGTGGTCGTAGTCGCTACTTATTGTGCATCCAGCTATTCTGGTGTTAAGAAGGGTGTCGCATTCATCAGCCGAATCAATGTCTGGATCTTCTTTGGTCTGCTGCTCTTCGTCTTTATCGTGGGCCCGACCATGTTTGAGATCAACCTTGGCACTGAGTCCCTTGGATACTGGATGGAGCATGGCCTTCATAATTCGCTCCGTACGGGTGCTGTAACGGGTGACTCCTGGCATACGGACTGGACGATTAACTTCTTTGCACTGAATGCAGCATATGCTCCGCTGGAGGGCCTGTTCCTTGCAAAGCTGGCAAGAGGACGCAGCGTTCGCGGATTTGTTGGTATGAACCTGGTCGTTTGCTCGCTGTTCAATATCATCTGGTTCATCATCATGGGCGGCGCTTCGATCTACATGCAGATCAATGGCATTGACTTGAATGCAATCATGAATACAGATGGCCTGCAGGCTTGCGCATTTGCACTGTTCCAGAACCTGCCGCTTGGTGTCATCACGGTTCCGGTATTTACGTTTGCGATCTTTATTTCGTTCGTCACGATGGGCGACTCCATGTGTACTTCTATGGCGGCAATGAGCATGCGCGGCGGCATGGCTGCGAATGTTGAAGAGCCGAACAGCGTTCTGAAGATCATCTGGGGTATCTTCGTTGGCCTGCTGGCATACTTCCTGTTGGGCCTCGGCGGCGTAGAATCTATTAAGTACACCTACATGGTATTCGGTTTCCCAACCTTTATTATCTGTTTCGGTATGATTTATACCGTTGCGAAGTGGATGTTCTTCCCGGACTTCAAGTTGATTCAGTCCCTGAAGGGCTTCTTCAGTGGGAATAAGCAGAACGTATAATCCATTGGTTTATTCAATCACTATTCACTAAATACATTTTTCAATGCTGTGTTTCCATGAATTTGCGTCTGCAAATTCATGGAAACACTATCCAAACTATTTGCCCTGGTGTATGATTTACAGACAGGGTCTTCAGGAAACGTTAAGAAGGAGGTTACGATCATGAGTTATATGGATCGAATCAATCGGTTAAAGCAGAGAGTTCTTGATACCCGACCAGAGATGGATCTGGAAAATGCTGTTTTGTTAACCAGGGGCTTTCAGGAGTCCGAAGGAGAACCGTTAGCGGTTCAGAAGGCATATGCATTCCGCAAACAGTGTCAGGAAAAGACGATCAAAATCTGGGATGATGAGTTGATTGTTGGAAACTCCGGAAGTAAGCAGCGCGGTGGCCTGTTGAATCCGGATACATGTTGGTCGGTTCTGGACGAAGAGCTTGACACGATCAACAAGCGTGAATACGATCCATTTTATCTGACTCCGGAGGACAGAAAAGATTTTGAAGAGATCATCCGTCCGTATTGGAAGGGTAAGTCCACATTTGAAAAGTGGATGGTGCAGATTCCGGAGGAGACGAAGATTCTTCGTGACTGCGGTGCCCTGTATGTCAACCGCAAGGCTGTTCGCGGCTGGGGCGAGACGACTGCGGGCTATTCGCTGATTATCAATGAAGGTGTTGAAGGCATTATGAAGCGCATCGAAGCGACGCGCGCTACGCTGGACATTACCAAACCGGGACATTATGAGAAGATGAGCTATCTCCGTGCACTGACGCTGACGGCAGAAGGTATTGTGACGATGTCAAAGCGCTATGTTGCTGAGGCAAAGCGTCTGGCAGCCGAGGAAACCGATCCGACCCGCAAGGCAGAATTGCTGGAAATCGCTGAGGTTTGTGATCGTGTACCGGAGAAGCCGGCACGCACATTCCGTGAAGCACTGCAGTCGCTGTACTTCTATCAGACCTGTATCTTCATGGAGCAGAACGCAGCAAGCTATAACCCGGGCCGTATGGACCAGTATCTGTATCCATACTACAAGGCAGACATTGAGGCCGGTCGTCTGACCGAAGAGCAGGCACAGGAACTGCTGGACTGCCTGTGGGTTAAGTTCAGTGAGCCATGCCTGTTCCAGGATGCAGTTACCGCACATTATTCTGCCGGTTATCCGATGTTCCAGAATGTCTGTGTTGGCGGTGTGGATGAGCGCGGTATGGATGCGGTCAATGACCTGTCTTATCTGATTCTCCAGGCTACGGCAGAAGTGCAGCTGTATCAGCCGTCCCTGTCTGTTCGCTACAACATGGCAAGAAACCCGGATAAGTTCCTGAAGAAGGTCGCAGAGGTTCTGAAGCTTGGTCTTGGCTTCCCGGCATTCCACTGCGATGAGGTCGGCATCCAGATGGTACTGAACAAGGGAATTCCGCTGAAGGATGCCTACAACTGGAATCCATGTGGTTGTGTGGAGACCAATATATCTGGCAAGCAGCGCTGCTACACCTCGTATGCTGACTACAATCTTGGTGCCGCAGTAGAGTATACACTGCTCAACGGACACAGCAGAAAGTATCATTGTCTGGCTTCGATTGAGACGGGCGATCCGCATGAGTTTAAGACCTTTGAGGACTTCCTTGAGGCGATAAAGAAGCAGGTTGCCTGGGAGATTCGTGCGATTGTTGCGGGAAGTCATGTTAACGATGACATTGGCTTTGAGCGCGTTTGCCCAGCTTTGTCCCTGAGCTTTGAGGAATGCATCTCCAATGCAAAGGACTATGCATGGGGCGGTGCAAAGTACAATATCGGCAATGGCATTGACGCAATTGGTGTTGCCGATCTGATTAACAGTGTATATGCTGTTAAGAAAATGATTTACGAAGATAAGAGCATTGATTGGGACACTCTGTTAGCTGCTCTGGATAACGATTTTGAGGGCTATGAAGATGTTCTCCGTCTGTGCCAGGATTGCGCAAAATATGGCAATGATGATGAGGAAGTCAATGAACTGACTGCTGATCTGTTTACCTACATTGCGGATTATATTGACACCTTTGAGAGTAAATTTGGCAAGATGACATCGGGTATTCTTCCGGTGTCCGGCAATACGCCGTTTGGCCTGGAAGTCGGTGCACTGCCGTCCGGACGCAGAGCCTTCGTTCCGCTGGCAGATGGTGTCAGCCCGAGCGGCGGTACTGACATTGAAGGCATGGGTGCGGTTATCAAATCGGTTTCCTATATCCCGCACGGTCGTTTCACGCAGGGTACTCTTCTGAATGCAAAGCTCGATTCGTCTTTCCGCGAGAATCCGGAATCGACGGCATCGCTGATGAACTTCCTGAAGAGCATGTGCACGCTGGATGTATTCCATGTTCAGCTGAATGTCATTGACCGTGAGACGCTGCTGGATGCGCAGGAACACCCGGAGGATTATAAGGGCCTGATGG
>CAYLXH010000002.1:17072-70971 GCA_964387535.1 uncultured Butyricicoccus sp.
TACTTTACCGAATTGGGCAAAGAGACACAGGATGATATCATCTCTCGTACGACACATCAGGGCGTGAGCTGCGGCTGTTGCTAACTTTTTCCGACTCGTTCTCATGCCGAAGCGAATATTATGAGAAGAAATGAGGCTTTCCCCTTCATGAAACAGACTGGTAAAATACTGAGAATTGAAAAAATTTCTTTGAATGATGGCCCGGGCATGAGAACGGTGGTGTTCTTTAAAGGATGTCCGCTTCGATGCGCCTGGTGTTCAACCCCGGAATCACAAAAGTGCGAAGAGGAGGTATATTATCAACCTCAAAAATGTGTCCGCTGTGGGAAATGTGTCGCAGCATGTTCGCGCGGTGCGTTGTCTGTGAATGCAGATACGGGGTTGATTGATCGGGATTACAGCAAATGTGTCCACTGTTTTGACTGTGTGAGGGCCTGCTTACCCAAGGCACAGGGAAAATATGGTCAGGATATGACGGTCAAGCAGGTTATGAAGTATATTCACCGAGACGAAGTATTCTTTTTCCACTCCGGAGGCGGTGTAACGCTGAGTGGCGGTGATATTTTGATGCAGGCGGAGTTTGCTCAGGGTATTCTGAAGGAGTGCTGGGATTCCGGCATCCATACGATGGCTGAGCTGGATATGTTTGGGGCATATGAAAATGTGGCGCTGTTGTTGCCGTATCTGAATGCGTTTTATGTAGATATTAAGCTTATGGATCCTGAAAAGCACAAGCAGTGGACGGGTCAGAGCAATGAAACGATTCTCAGCAATGTACGGCGCGCTGCACAGGAATGCCGGAAGGATGCCATCCATATCCGTGTTCCGCTGATCCGAGATGTCAACGATTCCGAAGAGAATATTCTTCAGACGGCAGAGTTCTGTTGTGAGCTCCCCAATTGTGCGGAATTGGAATTCCTGCCGTACCATCGTCTTGGACAAGCAACGTATAGTTATCTGGGGCGGTCGTATCCGTTTGAGGAGCAATCTCCGATGAGTGTGGATGAGGCAAAAGAAAAACTTCGGTGCCTGGTTGGTCGCGAATTTCCTTTCCCAATCCGCATTTCCGGAACAGAATTCTTATAAGAATGGATGGATGAGAAAACAGTATTGTTTTGTCATACAGCATTTCGAGCCTTCGATCTTTCATAGTGGACGGCTCTGCTCTGTATTCAGAGCAGAGCCGAATTTCTATTTTGGGAGAACATGGAGATCGCATGGATCGTTTCTATTGATTTTCAATCAAAAACCGAGTATACTTCAGACAGGAGCAAAGGAGTACTAAAATGAATGTATTGACGAGCATTTTGATAGGATTTGCTTTGCTTGGATTGCTGGATGATCTGAGTGGTGGCCGCCTTGGATTGGCGCCATCGTTTGAACGCGGAATCTCTGTGATGGGGCGTGCAGCCCTGTCTATGATTGGTTTTTATTGCATTGGCATCATGCTGGTGCAGAAGCATTCCGAAGCCATCGTTGCGATGACAGCGTGGCTACCGTTTGATCCGTCGCTGATCATTGGATGTCTGCTGTCGCCAGATACGGGCGGGCTTCCGGTTACCTTGCAGGTGGCTGCCACTCCGGCGCTCGGTGTATTCACGGGGGCACTGGTTTCAGGCGGCTTTGGAATGACGATCAATTATCAGCTTCCGGTATTTTTATCGTTTTTGCCCAGTAAGTATATGCCGGATCTCATGCGGGGATTCTCGTATGGCTTGGTCACATTGCCGGTTGGCTTGCTCGTCGGCGGTATGATGTTGGGTATTCCAATGGGTACCCTGATGCTGAATATTCTGCCCATACTGATGCTGTGTGTTGTGCTGATCACAGGGATTATCCTGGCACCCACACTATTAATACGAATTTTGACGGTTCTGGCACAGGGAATCCGTGCACTGAGCTATCTTTTATTCGGTATAGTAATAGCGGACATCTTTTTGCCGCAGTTCACACTGGTTGAACTGTCACTGGTGCAGGAGGCGAGTTATATCGCGCTGCGCCAGGCTGTGATCGTTTGCGGCGGCATGGTGGTGGCGCATCTGGTGACCACATATTTAGGGCGCGGATTGGAACGATTGAGCTGTTTGCTCCAGGTAAACAGTCAGTCCGTGATGGGGCTGATGCTTGGCTGTGTGAACAGCGTCTCGATGTTTCCACTGTACGAGGAGATGGATCACCGGGGAAAGATGATGAACGCAGCATTTTCCTGTTGCGGCGCCTATATTTTAGGCGGACAGTTAGCGATGGTTGTCCAACTGGTTCCAGCCAGTGCCGTGCCGGCTTATGCGGTGAGCAAATTGTTATGTGCTTGTCTGGCTGTGGCGTTGGCGGGCGCAATGGAACACCGGTATGCAAATCAGTAAAAACATGTGGATTGTTACAATCATGGAATAAATATATTGTATGGCAAAGAAGCGTACGGAAAACCGAGGTTTTCTGTGCGCTTTTACATTTTGTGAGGTGAATACAATGAAAAAACCAATCGTCGGTGTATTGCCGTTGTATGATGAACAACGAGAGAGTCTTTGGATGCTGCCGGGTTATCTGAATTGCCTGCAAAGGGCGGGAGCTCTGCCAATGGTGTTGCCGCAGCGCATGGACCCGGCCGATTTGGAACAAATACTGACGCTGTGCGATGGATTTTTGTTTACAGGAGGGCATGACATCAATCCCTCTCTCTATGGAGAACAGCCGAATTCGGAGTGCGGTATCTGGAACGAGGAACGGGATATCCTGGAGATGGAACTGTTTCGCAGGGCATATGCGTGTGACATTCCGATGTTTGGCATTTGCCGCGGTATTCAGTTCGTCAATGTGGCGTTGGGCGGAACGCTCTATCAGGATATTCCGACGCAATATGGAAGGGAAACAGAGCACCATATGGATCCGCCCTATGATCGTATCTGTCATCGCGTTGTGCTGACGAAAGGAACGCCGCTCCGCCGACTGTTGGGATGTGAGACGATGGGGGTAAATAGCTATCATCATCAAGCGATCAAACAGCTCGCTCCTTCGCTGCATGCGATGGCACGCTCGGAGGATGGGTTGGTGGAGGCGGTATACGCCCCCCAACAATCCTTTCTCTGGGCGGTACAGTGGCATCCGGAGTTTTCATATTGCACCGATCCGCATGCCATGAAAGTTGTGGCTGCGTTTACGGATGCCTGCAAAAAGAAAGCGGACCTCTTGTGAGAAACGACTTGGTGTCGTATAATGACAGTATCTTTACTATGGGAGGAACGACCGATGAAATGCAAGAGAAATGACACGGCAGTGCTGGTTGTCGATTATCAGGAAAAACTGATTCCTGCGATCTGTAATAAGGATAGCCTGATTCCAAGAACGCAAATTCTTCTGAAAGGACTTCGTGAGCTGGGAGTACCGATTATCCTTTCCGAGCAGTATCCGAAAGGGCTGGGAGCAACGGTACCTGAGATCCGAGAGGCAGCCGGTGATGCAACGGCCTATCCGAAAACATCCTTCAGCTGCTGGGATGACGAAGGGCTGCGAAATGCCATCAATGCTACGGGCTGCAGTACTGTCCTGGTTTGCGGCACGGAGACGCATATCTGCGTGCTGCAAAGTGCAATCGACATGGTTGCTGCCGGGAAGCAGGTACTGATTGTGGAGGACTGCGTTGGATCTCGTTTTCCTCATGATATTGAGGTTGGTCTGCGCCGGGCAGAAGAGGAGGGAGTTCGAATTTCAACAACAGAAACTGTGTTGTTTGAGATGCTCCGCTTTTCCGGATCACCGGAATTTAAGGTCATTTCCAAGCTGATTAAGTAGAAAATCCGACGACGGATTCTTGTGGAAAGGCTTGCACAAGAATATTCGGCTCATTCCGATTTGTAACATGATGACAGCTTTTTGCCGGAATTTTGTGTTAAAATCCGTCAGAAAAGATATATACAACTTATTTTAATGATGATATAATGACATCGTCAAAATGAGGAACTCCGGAGGAAAACTTCTGGATAACGATACTATTCTTATGAGGTGATTTATCATGCGCGATTGGTTAGTTGAGCTGAGAAAAAGTAAGGGATTTACACAGGAAGTAACCGCTCAGAAGGCCCATATTGCACGCAGCTATTATACTCGCATTGAATTGGGCGACTACCGTCTGCCAGTGGGAACAGCAATGCGCATTGCGGAAGCATTGGACTTTGACTGGGTTCGCTTCTATGAGAATCCATCTGACAAGTAATAAAGTGCATGGATTGAACGAAAAGCATACGAAAGAGATTCTTTCGTATGCTTTTCTTTTTGTGGTGGCTGTCTTGATGACAGGAAAGTGGTATAAGTAGTACTAAAAATAGAAAAAATGAGGTATTTTTCTTGTTTTATCCGGTTTTTGTATAATTTTTTGCGTAAAAAGTTCGAGAAATGCGTTGACAAAAGCGAAGGAATACGATATACTTACAGCAGATTGACAAAGGCGTCACAGAGAAATTCTGTGATGCCTTTTTTGCCTGTATTTCATGAGTGTGAGCCGCGTCGTTTCTGCAGTATCTTCACAACTCTGGTGATTGCTGTATGGCATCGAAGCAGAATTTAATTCCTCTACACCGATCTTCTATTATTTATCATCTTCATATGTACTGCGTCAAGAAAACACGTTGGCTCACCTCCTGAATACCTTGCGGCAGCAGCCAAGGGTGGAAAAGGCAGAGAGTCGAATATACCGTGTCAATGAAATGCTGCGAGGTATGGCAAAGGAAAAGCATTCAGCAATGAAGAACCAAAGCATCGGATTTCATGAAAATCCGATGCTTTGGTTTTATTCTTTGTGTTATTCTCGTTATGTATCGCCGGCATGGGAGACCACAAAGTCCAGTAAATCTCCTCGATTGATAATGTAAATGCTTTTCATGCCCCGTTCAATTAAATGCAGCTGTTCTAATTCGGACAGAGAACGGTATAGGGTAGCACGGCTGATGTCCAGAATTCGAGCCAGATTGGCAACACCAAAGCTGATGTCAAATTTTCCAGATACCGATTCTTGGAGCAGGAGCATAGCCAGACGCATGCTTGGCGATTCGGCAGAAAAGCGGGACGCAATCAGTGTCATCTGGTATAAGGAGCTGGACTGTAGCCCAATCAGGTTGCGGGTTAAAATCGGATCTTCCTCCAACAGAGGCATCAGTTGATCCAATGGTAGGAACAGCAACGTGGCGACTGGTGAAACCGCCTTAATTTTGGGCAGGAAAGCAGAACCCTCTTCGGAGGTCGGGAGAATCAGGGTGAAGCAGTGGGGGGCACGATAATTGGTAAACACCGCATTGGTGCTGCTGCTGTATTCAATTTCTCCTGCCAGAAGAAAACACACAGAAGAACCGTATAAGGGCAGATCGTTAATATATGCCCCTTTGAGCAAGATAATCGGTTCCAGAGAATGAAGCATTGGGATATAAAGAGTCATATCACATCCTTCAAATAGGGAAGATTGACAAATGCTTTTTTGCTGTATTGCAGTTAAAGACATGGAAACACTCCTCTCTGTCTTTTATATTTCCATTATATGGCTAAAAGCGTATGATGTCAAGAAAATACATGGGAAAGAAACGATTTCCAACAAGAATCTTTATGGAGTGACAAAAGGAGAATATTTGAAATGTGGCATAAAATGGCATGTGGATGGAAAAATTTGAAAAATAGAACGGTTTCTGAGGAGAGATAACGCGAGAAACCCAAACGATTTGTACGAAAAACTATAAAATGTTGCGAATAATCGAATATGATAAAATGAGTGAACAGAAAAAGAAAACACAGGACTGGAAAACGAAGTAAGGACGCGAAGTGTCGCAAAAAAAAACGGCTCTCTTTGCAAAGGGAGGGCCGTTTTTTCTGTGATAGCATGATTATAGAATGATACAAATTAGACCGCCAGAGCCTTCGTTGATGATGCGCTGCAGAGTTTCCTGAAGTTTGCTTCGGGCATCCTCGGGCATGTGAGTGAGTTTGCTGCTCAGGCCTTCGCTGACCAACTCATTGAGCGATTTTCCAAAAATGTTGGTTTGCCAAATTCGGTCCGGTTCTCCGTCAAATTCTGACAGCAGATAGTGTACGAGATCCTCGGACTGTTTTTCTGAGCCGACAATCGGGGAGATTTCCGTCTGGATATCAGCGCGAATCATATGGATGGAGGGGGCGGATGCTTTGAGGCGGACTCCGTATTTGCCGTTCTGCTTGACGATTTCCGGTTCTTCGAGGGAAAGCTCTTCCACGGTAGGCATAACGATTCCATATCCAGTTTGCCGGACCTGTGACAGTGCTCCATCAAAACGACGGAACTCTTTTTCCACCTGAGCCAGGCGGGTGAGAAGAGGGATGAGATCTGCTTCGTCGTGGATTTCGAGACCGGATTGCTCTCCGGCAATCTGGTAAAAAATGCTTTGTGGAACTGTCATTTCAATTCGTACGGAGCCGGAACCGAGGTCCATGGAAACGACCCGGCATCCGGTTACATATTCTGTCTCGGTTAAAGCGTCACAACAGGCATCCATGTTGCGCATGCGCCCGATGTGTTCTGCCTGCGTCCGAATACCGCTGTAAATAGCTTCCTGAACACGATGTCCGGCCGGGAGGGTATTGATCCATGGCGGCAGAATAATGCCGACCTCACGGACAGGAAATTCGTACAGAATATCGCGCAGGATTTGTTCCATTTCGGCAGACTGCATCGAGAGGCAGTTGACAGCACGGACTGTGATGTCATATCGTTGAGAGAGAGACTGACATAATTCCTGTGCGGCGGCGCTCTGCGGATTCGAAGAGTTCACCAATACCAGAAATGGTTTGGAAAGTCCGATCAGTTCTTGAATGACTCGCTCTTCCGCCTGCATGTAATCGCTGCGTGGTATGTCGGTAAAGCTGCCGTCTGTGGTAATGACCAGACCAATGGTGGAGTGGTCGGTAATGACTTTTCGTGTCCCCAATTCTGCAGCCTGTGCCATGGGCATGGGCTCGCTGCTCCACGGCGTGGAAACCATACGCGGCTCATCGTCTTCGGTGTGGCCCAGTGCGCCGTCTACGAGGTATCCCACGCAGTCCACGAGACGGACGCGGCAGGAGGCACTGCCAGAGAGGGAGAGCTCCGCTGCCTCTTCCGGCACGAATTTTGGTTCTGCGGTCATAATCGTGCGACCAGAGCCCGATTGCGGCAACTCGTCTTTGGCACGTTCCCTACGGTAGATATTGTCGATATTGGGAAGAACCAGTGTTTCCATGAAACGCTTGATAAAGGTTGATTTTCCGGTTCGGACGGGGCCGACGACACCGATATAGATAGTTCCGCCGGTGCGGCGGCTGATGTCTTCATACAGTTCTTGATGTTCCATACCTGCCTCCATTCGGAAGATGTTGTCAAAGTAGTGCGTTCAGCGCACGGGAATCAGCAGCATGCGTGAGGAGGTGCTGTGACATTCTGCCGAAATCTGATTGGCCTGCCGGATGGCATCCACAGTGGTGCGATAATGCTTGGCGATATCCCACAGACGTTCTTCCTGTTCGACAGAGCGAAGGATCAGGGAAACGGGGATACGTTCCGGTTCGGCAGAGGTGTCCAATTCCAGTGATTGTACGTCGCTGATACGAAGTGTCTCTTCACACAACAGACTGCAGCGACCGCTGAGGGAGAGAACGACAGAGTTTTCTCCGCTGATTGTGGCAGAAGCGCGGCAGACCATACCGGTGACTTGTGCTGAGGGGATATCATCGGGGAGATGAAGCGGCATGTGGACAGCGCGGGAAATGGAATAGTATTCGTTATCATCGGATTGATAGAGTACAGATGCCATCATGCGCAGGATGGTACGGTTTTGTTCGTATAAAATGGTATCCAATGCGGCACGGGTGTCAGTGACAGAAATCACCCGCATACCGGCGGGAATGGTTTCCGTCGCTTCGCATGCGAATTCGGCCATGGGATGAGAGGACGGAATCTCGACACTCTGGGTTTCGGCACGGATCGGGTAGCTGAGATGGTATACGTCCTCAATCGCCGGGATGGTATGTGTGGCGAAGGCGGTCAACAGTACATTGATTCCGACGCCGACGGATAGTTGTGTTTCGTCCTGTCGCTCGGCGTCCAGATGCCGAAGAGAAAAGCGGATACCGATCTGATGTGTATCTGCAAAGGAAGGGGCATCAAAGATTTGTGTAAAGGGCATGGAGCAGTCTAGATGATCCAACTCCTGTTCCTGTGTCAGACCGAGCAGATGAAGAATGCACTCGCCTTTGAGAACAGCTTTTCCTCCTAAAATTCGGCATTCTGTCATACGAAGATCGCAATAGGGGGCAAATAACTCTTGAAAGCGGCGAACATCGGGCTGTTCGAGGTCGTCCATTATCGTGAATTCCTGACGCTGCACGGCACAGGGGATGGTAAGCGTGTGGGTGGAAGAGAGAAGCTCTAATTCCTGATCCGGAGAGGAGATACCGCTGGTGAGCTGCAGTTCTTCCTGTGAGAACACGGCACAACGGATGGAAAGGATGGCATTGACCGAGAGTTTGCGGGAGTTCATTACCTGGGCGCTGGTGTTTACAACCTGACAGCTGACAAAGACCTGAGAAGAATCGGTAATACCGGCGCTTTCTTCGATGTGTGCGAAGCTGACCGGTACATTCATCCGGCGCAGACCGCCGCCCTCTGCCGCATAGAGAACGGTGACGGAGATAGAGCCGGAGATCAGCAGACGTCCGGACTGCGGTGCATCGTCTTTGAGATGGGCACATCCATACGCGGCACAAATGCGTGAAATATCGGGAAACGTGTCGGGAACAATGGCGTCGGCGGACTCTTCATAGGTATGCTGGGTATCCAGGAGCGGCCGACTCCAGTGAAGGGTTGTTTTTGTTAAATCCATAGGATCCTCCTTGCAAGTACTACGTTGGTATCAATGTATGGACACCCTGGAAAAGATATGCCTGAAAGCATTGATGTGCCAGGAGGAATATGTTACAATCAAGGGCAGATGAGTGTTGGCGTTTTATGTGTTGGAGAGTAGAAAATGAAGAGAAAAGCGGTTATTTTTGACTTTAATGGAACGATGCTGTTTGATACTGTGTTTCAGTTGAATGCATGGAATCGGGTATTGGAGAATTGCGGGAAGCCTCAGATCGAGGAAGAAGTCTTTCGCAATGTACTGAGCGGTCGAAACAGTCGGGAAACCATTGAGTATCTGTGGGGAGGCGGGATGTCAGAACAGCGAATTCGTTTTTATAGCGATGAAAAAAAACGGATTTATCAGGAGCTGTGTCTGAACGATCCGGAACATTTCTGTCTGGTGCCCGGTTTGGAGAATTACTTGGATGAACTCAAGCGGGAGGGGATTCCGTTTACGATTGCGACATCATCCAGCCCATACAGTGTGAACTTCTATTATCAAAATCTCGGATTAGATCGCTGGTTCTGTCGAGATGATATTGTGTGTAACGACAGGATTTCGAGGGGAAAACCCGCGCCGGATTTGTTTTTGGCGGCAGCAGAGGAACTCAACATGAATCCGGAGGACTGTCTGGTGTTTGAGGATGCCAATGCCGGGATTGCTGCGGCAAACAAGGCTGGCATTGGCTCGGTGATCGTCATTGATCCGGAGGGACGGTTCTGTCCGGAGGCAAATCTGCGGTTTGATGCGGTCTATCCGAATTTTCGCGCGGTATTTTTAGAAAATACGGTTGCGTGCTGCAAGACAGGCGGGAAAAAGTAACTATCATATTGTCATAACAAAAGCGACTCCGTACACCAGTACGGAGTCGCTGTGCTTTTCATCATAGGAATTATTCCTGAATTGCTTCCAATGCCTGTTTCAGATCATCCAAAATGTCCTCAACGTTTTCAATTCCAACGGAGAGACGAACCAGGCCGGGAGTGATACCACCGGCGATGAGTTGTTCATCGGTCAGCTGACGGTGTGTCGAAGAGGCTGGATGAAGAATACAGGTGCGGATGTCTGCGACATGAACCTCCAATGAGACGAGCTTGAGACTGTCGATGAACTTTGCTGCGCGTTCTCGGCCTCCCTTGATCGAGACGGAGATGACACCTGCCTGCCCTTCCGGAAGATACTTCATTGCGAGATCGTAATAGGGATCTGTGTCCAGACCCGGATAGCTGATAAATTCAATATCTTCCTGGTCGCGCAGGAACTTCGCGACAATCAAGGCATTTTCGCTGTGCTTGCGGATGCGAAGCGGGAGAGTTTCCAGGCCAAGATTGAGGAGAAATGCTCCCATAGGAGTCTGGCAGGAGCCCATGTCACGCATCATCTGGACACGGGCCTTGGTGATATAGGCCGCGGAACCAAATGCTTCT
Organism: uncultured Butyricicoccus sp.; assembly: GCA_964387535.1. Taxonomy (GTDB): domain Bacteria; phylum Bacillota; class Clostridia; order Oscillospirales; family Butyricicoccaceae; genus Butyricicoccus_A. Next base: position 27,391 of record CAYLXH010000002.1, read on the forward strand.
GTGTAGATCAGGCCGTGATAGGAATCATCCGGCTCGGTCATACCGGGGAATTTTCCGGATGCCTTCCAGTCGAATTTGCCGCCGTCTACGATGACGCCGCCCATCTGAACGGCGTGGCCGTCCATATACTTGGTTGTGGAATGGACAATGATGTCGGCACCAAAATCAAAGGGACGGCACAGGATTGGTGTGGCAAATGTATTGTCTACAATCAATGGAAGTCCGTTGCTGTGTGCCAGTTGAGCCATCTTTTCGATGTCAAGAACAGTCAGTGCAGGATTGGCGATGGTTTCACCGAAAACGGCACGAGTATTCGGGCGGATTGCCTTTTGCAGTTCCTCGAGGGGAGCAGTGCCATCGACAAATGTGACATCAATACCCATTTTTTTAAAGGTAACCGCGAGCAGGTTAAGAGAGCCTCCGTAGATGGTCGCCGTAGAGACGATGTGGTCTCCGGCCGAAACAATGTTCAGCAGAGCGATCATTGTGGCAGCCTGGCCGGCCGAGGTGCAGAGAGCACCGACACCACCTTCGAGATCAGCGATTTTCTGTTCGACAGCGGCAACTGTCGGGTTACCAAGGCGGGTATAAAAACTGTCCGCAGCGGTCAGATCAAACAGTGCGCCGACGTGATCGGTGGAGTCAAAGGTAAATGTTGTGGATTGATAAATTGGCAGGGCACGTGCACCGCCGTTTCCCGGCTCGTAGCCGGAGTGAAGGCATTTCGTTTCAGCTCTCATATCAAGTATTCCTTCCTATCATTTTTGTAGGAAATTGTTAAATTCATAACAATTTTACTTATTAAACGTAGCACACCAGTGAGGGAATTGTCAAGTAAATGGGGATGATATTCGCGCAAGTGCCGTTGTATGCTTGCCCGTTTTGCTGAAATGCGATATAATGAAACAAAATTATTGTGTTAGAAATATATGGGGAGGTCCCGATGATACAGGCTAAAATCAATCGAATCAACGAACTGGCACACAAGTCCAAACAGGAAGGCCTGACGACGGAAGAGTTGGCGGAGCAGAAGGCGCTGCGGGAAGAATATATCGCAGAATTTCGAGCGAGTATGAAGGCTCAGCTGGACAACACCTACGTCATTGGCACGGATGGTGTGAAGCGCAGACTGAAAGCAAATAAGCCATACAATGGATTGAGGAAGAAACTGTGAGGGGAGTTCTTTGCCCTCCACGGGATGTGTTGGATGTCATGCACTGCTTGGAGCAGGCGGGATATGCGACATATGTCGTCGGCGGCGCCGTGCGTGATCAGATAGCGGGGAAGCAGCCGCATGATTACGATTTGTGCACGGCAGCACGCCCGAATGAAATCGCTGCCGTGTGCTCGTGGTGGAAGACCGTTGAGACAGGGCTGAAGCATGGGACGATGACGGTGCTGACCGATTCTGGTCCGTTGGAGGTCACGACGTTTCGGACGGAGGGGAGTTACCATGATTGCCGGCGCCCAGAACAGGTATCGTTTGTAGATCGGGTAGAAGATGATTTGGCCCGCCGCGATTTTACCATCAATGCGATGGCGTGGAGTCCAACGCGAGGGCTGTGTGATCCGTTTGGCGGACAGCGGGATCTGGCTGCCGGTGTGCTTCGGTGTGTGGGCAGTCCGGAAGAACGCATGAAAGAAGATGCACTGCGGATTCTGCGTGCGCTTCGATTTGTGTCGGAGGGCGGCTACGAGATCGAACCGAACACTGAGGCGGCGGTGCATGCCTGCTGCTCTTTGCTGCGATATATTTCAGCAGAACGCATTACGAGTGAGCTGATGCGAATCTTGTGCGGCAGCCATGCGGGAACGGTACTGATGTCCTATTCCAATGTGATCACAGGGATTATGCCGGAGCTTCGTCCGATGATTGGATTCTCTCAGAACAATCCGCATCATAAGTATGATGTATGGGAGCATTCCGTCCGCGCTTTGGAGGCCATTCGTCCGGAGCCGCTGCTGCGGTTGGTCATGCTGTTTCATGATCTGGGAAAAACAGCGTGCTACACAGAGGACGAGAGCGGAACGGGCCATTTTTATGGGCATGCGAAGCTGTCGGTGCCGCTCTCGCGGTCGGCGATGTGCCATCTCCGCTTGGATCGGATGCTGCATGAGGATACCCTGTACCTGGTACGTCATCATGATACCCCCTTGGGTGTTACTTTGCCCAGCGTTCGACGAAAACTGGCTGTGCACGGAGAACGGCATTATCGCCATTTGCTGGCCATTCACAAGGCCGACTGTATTGGACAGGGCACAACGCAGAGCAATCTACGGGAATTGTTGCAAAGCGAACAACTGTTCGAAATGGTTTTGTTGGAAGAAGGGCGGATGAAACGCCGGGACCTGGCGGTCAATGGGAATGATCTGCTGGAATGGGGCGTGCAAGGAATGGCAATTGGTGAGATGCTTGCGGCCCTGCTGAACTATGTCATGGACGATCCGTCGCACAATACCAAGGAGCAGTTGTACGAAAAATTTTTGGAACTGAAGAAGCAGGAAGATCGGGCCGAGTTTACGGTCAATGGTATGAGTTGGGGACACTGTGCCGATGAAGTGCGCACGATTTTGGAACGGCTGGGGTCAATCCGTGAGGCAATTGTTGATTTGCCGAGCGGACGAGTTGAGGTTGTAGGAAAGCATATTTCACTTGGTGAGATCCGTCAGGCATTGGCGGATGCGGGATATGAGGTGGCGATTTAGGATGAAAGAGGATTTCAAGCAGGTTTTTCTTGACACATTTCGCACCAATGTAACTCGGCGTGGTGCGGATCGACTGCTGGACTGGCTGTTGTCCACAGATTTTTTTGACGCACCGGCGTCCACTCGATTCCATGCGGCATATGCCGGTGGATTGGCGGAACACAGCGTCAATGTGTACCGTACGCTGATGAACAAGCATTTTGTGGAGGGAGAGGATGACCGGGAGAGCGTGACGATTTGCACGCTGCTGCATGATATTTGCAAAGCCGGGTATTATGAAACCTCGTTCCGCAACCGAAAGAATGAAGCCGGAGTGTGGGAAAAGGTGCCGTACTACACGGTCAATGACAAATTTCCTTATGGACACGGTGAGAAGTCTGTTTTCCTGATTGAGCGGTTTATGCGGCTCAAGAATGAAGAAGCGATGGCAATTCGCTGGCATATGGGAGGATTTGACGAATCTGTGAAAGGCGGTTCCTTTGCATTGGCCAACGCGTTCGAGGCATATCCTCTGGCTGTAAAGGTACATCTGTCGGATTTGGAAGCGACGTATTTGTGTGAGACCCGATTTGGAGAGGAAGAGTAAGATGCAGGCCAAAGAGTTTTATTTGGATACCCCGTCAGAGGGATTTGTCAATATTACGCACAGTGTGAGCCGTGTCACTGCGGAGAGCGGAGTACAGAGTGGTGCCGTGGTGGTTTGGTGTGCGCATACCACGGCGGGGATTACGATTAATGAGAACGCGGATCCGGATGTTGTCACAGACATGCTGCTGGGACTGGAACGGGCTTATCCGGATCGGCCGGAGTTTCGCCATGCCGAGGGGAACTCGGCTGCCCATCTCAAGAGTTCTGCTATGGGTGTGAGCAAAACGATTCCGATTGAACACGGCCGAATGCTGCTGGGAATCTGGCAGGGCATTTATTTTTGTGAATTTGACGGCCCGCGTCACCGGACATATTATGTCAAAGTGATAGAGGGATAAGATACTGTCATGTGGAATCGCACAGCCGCCAGCTCCGGAACGAGTTGGCGGCTGTTTGCGTGGACAGCTTTCGATTGACACAACGACCAGTGCAACGAGTGGCTGTGGTGGTTATATTTTCTGCTTCACTTTATATGGGCTGAGTAGCCTGTTCCAGCCAAAGGCGGTCATCGGTGTCCAGATAGGGAGACAGCTCGGAGAATACGCGGGAATGGTAGTCGTTGAGCAGCTGACGCTCGCACAGAGTCATGGAATCGGGATCAATCGCATCGCGGTCGAACGGAGCCAGAGTAAGAACATCAAAACACAGGAATGATGGATACTCGGGGTGATTGCGGCAGACGAGCAGGTTTTCCAGACGGATGCCATATTTTCCGGTCAGATACAGTCCGGGTTCGTCAGAGGTCACCATTCCTGCGGCAAACGCAGCATTCTCTGCTGGATTGGGAGCGGGTTTGGAGCGAATTGCCTGCGGACCTTCGTGGCAGCAGAGCAGATACCCGACGCCGTGACCAGTACCGTGGTTGAAATCCAGACCGAGCTCCCACAGCGGGGTGCGGGCGAGGATGTCCAGATTGACTCCTGTGCAGCCAGAGCGGAATACGGCGGAGGCCAGATTCAGATTGCCGCGCAGCACGGCCGTGTAGTGCTGCTTCATGGTTTTGCTGACTGGCCCCAGTGCGATCGTTCGTGTGATGTCCGTCGTGCCTTCCAGATACTGTGCGCCGGTGTCCAGAAGGAGAAATCCTTCCGGCTGGAGCAGTGCGTTGCTCTCTTGCGTGGCGGAATAGTGGACGATTGCTCCGTGCGGCCCATACGCGGAGATCGGGGCAAAGCTGGGTTCCAGATAGTGCTCCTGTTCCCGGCGATAGCGTTCCAGCTGTTCTGCGGCAGTGATCTCCGTGATGGGTTGCGTTCCGACGGATTGTTTGAGCCAACGCAAAAAGCGAACCATGGCGACGCCATCCTTGCGGTGGGCTTCCCTCATGTTGGACAGTTCAGTAGAATTTTTCACTGCTTTGGACTGTGTCGTGGGAGATGTCTGATCGAGGATTGTCACACTGTCATCCAGTGCGTGGACCAGGGCACAACTTGTACGGCTGCGATCCAGCTGTACCGTGACATTGCGCAGGCGGGAAAGATGGATTTCGATGTCCTCGTAGGGAAAGCAGTGAGTGTGATCGCGAACAAGTTCGCGGCTGACGAACAAATCCATGGTGGAGTCCTGAACGAACAGACGAAGCTCTCGTTGAGACAGCATCACATAGGACAGCTGTACTGGGTTGTACGGGATGTCGTTGCCGCGCAGATTGAGAAGCCAGGCAATATCATCCAGGCTGGACAGAAGGAGCCAGTCCGCTCCGGAAGACTGGAGCGAGTTGCGGAGATCAGCGATTTTCTGAGCGCGGGATTGACCGGCATAACAGTCCTCGAGCAGCCAGGCGGGCTGACAGGAACGCGGAGGACGGTCGGTCCATATGTCGTCAATCAGATCCACATCGGTACGAAAGCGCACGGCAGTGTCGGCAAGATGCTTTTTGAGCGTGTCGAGCCAGGAGACGGTGACGGTGCGCCCGTCGAAGCCGAGGCACTGTCCGTCGTGGAGAACAGAGGCCAGGTATTGGGGGAGAGAGGGGACATCGGGTTCGCCCATTTTATATAAATGGATACCGCTGCCCTTGAGCTGTTCTGCGGCTTGCAGGAAATAACGACCGTCGGTCCACAGACCGGCGGAATCCGATGTGACGACCACGGCGCCGGCAGAACCGGTAAAGCCGGAGATCCATTCACGGCACCGGAAGTAGTCGCCGACATATTCGGAACCGTGAAAATCATCAGTGGGGATATAATAGACATCAATCTGGTTGTCAGCCATGCGTTGGCGCAGAGCGGACAGCCGTTCCGGGATTGTCATGCGTATCGCTTCTTTCTTTGTAATATGGATTGCTGTTTCCAGTATACCACAAATGGGGAGACAGGCAAAGGGAAAGCAGGCGTGGTTGTTACACGGAAAGCCTGTTTGGCCGAGGGGACTTTCTCTTGCAGGACATGGCCGAGAATAGTATAATATGGATGGACAGATACAGGAAAACTGGTGGAATGGAAGGAGAGAATGATGTTTCAGACAACAAAGACCATACAGAAAGCATTTCAGGATGCAGGAATCCAGTGCGCTGTAGCGGAAGGCACTGCGCAGGAAAAACCAGTCAGTGAGGTTCGCGTCGTGATTTCCGGCAAGCAGATGCCCAAAGCGACGGTACAATTTGTGTCGAACAGTGACAATGGAGACTTTACCGCATGTGTACTCGGATATGTTAAGGTGCCGGAGGGCAAGAGAGAACAGGCGCTGGTCATGGCCAACCAGTGCAACCTCAAATACCGCTACTGTAAATTTGCGGTAGCTCCGAACGATAATGTCAATGTCACTTACGATGCTCCATATCGTGCGGGAAATCCAGGAGAGGTTGCCGTGGAACTGCTGGGACGGTTTCTGCGTATTTTGGATGCTGTCTACCCAGATTTTATGGAAACAATGTGGTCGTCATAAAAACCGATATTAAACCAAAGGTCAGTCGATTCGACTGACCTTTGCTGTTTATATGGGATTTTGGGACGCAGCAGCCTGTCCGGCAGCCATACCGGAGCACCACGCCCAGTGCAGGTTGTATCCGCCGCAATCACCGGCTGCGTCGAGCAGCTCTCCGGCGAGATAGAGACCGGGTTGAAAACGGGATTGAAAGGTGTCGTCAATTTCTGTCAGTGGGATTCCGCCGCCGGTCACCTGGGCGTTCTCCCAGGAGAGCGTCCCCGTGACAGGAAGCGTCCAGCCCTTGAGAGCGGACAGGAGGGCATCCAGATCACGGCGGGACAGGGAGGAAGCCGAGCGAGTCGGAGAAAGGGACAACGATTGATACACGGATGCGAGAATGCGCTTGGGCAGAGTGCCGGACAGAAGGGTGTCTAACGGTTCCTCAGCACGGCTGTGGATGCGCTGGCTGAGTAAGGTTCGCAGTTCGTGATAGTCCCAATCCGGGAAGAAGTCGATGCGGAGTTCCGCACTGTCATACCCGGTGTGTGTGGCCAGATAACCGGACAGGTTCATGGCAGGAATGCCGGAAATCCCATAGTCGGTGAGCTGCAGCTCTCCTCGGTCGGAAGCATGCTTTGTTCCGTCGATATACAGTGAGACAGCCGCATGGACGCGGATTCCCTTGAGGCGCTTGAGCAGATTGCTGCGGCACTGGATGGGGACCAATGCCGGTTGCAACTTGGTGCAGTGGTGACCAAATGAGGCGGCCAGTGCATATCCCGAGCCGGTAGAGCCCTGCTTAGGGGCGGCTTTTCCTCCGGTGGTCACAATGACGGAATCGGCGTGATACTCGGCCCCGTTTTGTGTCACAACGCAGAAGTGTTTTTTTCGGCGCGTGATACGAGTGACCGGAGAGCTGCAAAGCAGCTGAATCCCGTTTTTTTGCAGTGCGAGCAGCAAGATGTCCACAACCATAGACGCCTGCCGCGCGTAGGGATAGATGCGGCCTGCTTCATCGGTTGTGCACAACAGACCGTGCCGATAGAAAAAATCGGTGGTTTTGCTCGCAGGCATGTCAGACAACAGCTGTGCCAGTCGGTCGGGTGTTTGGCTATGATAGCATTCCGGGAGTATCATCTGGTTGCCAAGATTGCAGCGCCCGTTTCCGGTGGCGAGAATTTTTTTACCGATGCGATCCAGCTGTTCCAGAATGGTGATCTGTGCATGTGGGTTAGTCTGTGCGGCTTGGAGTGATGCCGCTATACCGGAAGCGCCGCCGCCGAGGATAAGAATATGGTTCATGTCAGTTCTCCGTTGCGATTAGGATACAGTAAGAAATCATTGTGTTGATTATAGCATAGAAATGATGTCCTGCCTAGGAACAGAGGTGGAAAGACGCTCCGGTTCGGTTGGAAACACAGCAAAGCCGCTCATCTTGCATTTTCTGTTCTAAACCGGTACAATAGGAAAATGATATCATCAGGGGGTAACGATAGGATGCAGGAAAAGTTGTTGATGTTGGGTGGATCCACGGGGACGGTAGAAGTTCTGCAGTATGCCAGACAGATTGGCGTGCATACGGTGGTCGCAGACTATATTCCGACTCATTGCAGCGCAGCAAAACAGATCGCGGATGAAGCGTGGCTGATTGATGTAGCGGATCTGGATGCGCTGGAGAGTATTTGTCGGAGCGAGCATGTCACGGCAGTATTCGCCGCGACGAGTGAGTTCTGTCTGGACCAGGCAAAGACGTTATGTGAACGGCTCGGCCTGCCGTTTTACGCTTCGGAAGAGGGGTGGCGTTGTTCCCGGGATAAGGAGCGGTTTAAACAGGTTTGTTCGCAATGCGGCGCAGCGGTTCCAACGCAGTATGTGTTGAATGAAACGCTCTGTCCGGAGAGGTTGAAGGAAGTATCGTATCCGGTTATTGTCAAGCCGGTTGACTCCAGCGCGCAGCAGGGCCTGTCTTGGTGCCGCAATGAGCAAGAGCTGAAGGAGGGCTACCATAAAGCGCGCCAGTTTTCCCGCAGTGGACGGGTTCTGGTGGAGGAGTACGTGGAAGGAACTGAGGTGGGAATTCTGTTCTTTCTGAGTGAGGGACGACTGATTATCACCGCAACAACGGAAGCGCTGCCCTGTATCCGGAACGGACGTCCGAATTTTGGATTTGGTCTGCACCGCAGTCGGTTTCATGAGGAAGCGATTGAGAAAGAACGAAAGCATTTGGAAGATATTATGAGTTGTATGAACTGCCGAAACGGAATGGGATTTGTGCAGACGGTTCGTCGGGATGGGGTGTATCATTATCTGGAATTTGGATACCGGCTGGATGGCGTTGCCTCTTGGACCTTTGCGCGGCGCATTTTGCACCATACTCCGTTGGAACTGATGGTGGAACTGGCGCTGGGACATAAGCTGTCGATAGATCCAGATCAGGATGTGGAGCCGGACAAAATGACGGAAGTGAGCGGAGGATATCCGATTTGGGCGAAGCCGGGACGGGTTGTGCGTGTGGAAGGATTGGAAGCGGTCAAAGCGCTGGATGGTGTTACGGTGTTTTTGGAATCGTTTCATGCCGGTGACACGATTGAAGGAGTGGATAACATGCGCCAGATTGCGTACAGCATGTTAATTTCCGCCCGAGATTACCATGGCATTGGGCAGACTGTCGCAAAGATTAACCATCTGCTTCGGATGATCGGGGAGGACGGAGAGAATCTGTTGATTCCGTATACGGATTTTGAAGAATATCTCTTTGCCGATGACAATACAAAAGAATGAGAACAGAAAAGCGAATGTTTTGGAAGAATGTGGGCTGTGGATCGGTGCCCATTGCACTTTCTGTCGGATGATGATATAATGCTGGTGTTGTCTGGAATTTCTGTTTGAGATACCGGAAGAGTGTTCGAAGATGTGTGGAAAAGAGGAATTGTATGAGACATTTACTACGAAAATGGAATGAGACAAGCTTGATTCTGCGTATTGTCATCGGTCTGATTATCGGAGTGATTTTGGCACTGACTGTGCCGCAGGCCACGGTGATTGCGCTGTTGGGCACCTTGTTTGTCGGAGCATTGAAGGCGATCGCTCCCATTCTTGTCTTTGTTTTGGTTTTGAGTTCGCTGGCACAGGCTACCGATGGCATCGGAAAGCAATTTCGTACGGTTATTTTCCTATATTTGCTCAGCACGCTGCTGGCAGCGGTTCTCGCGGTATTGGCAAGCTTTGCCTTTCCGGTTTCGATTCAGCTGACGGATGCCGTTACGGATACCGTTCCGCCGAGCGGCATTGCGGATGTATTTACCAATCTGCTGAATAATGTGGTGTCCAATCCGATTGATGCCATGGCGAATGCAAATTATGTGGGTATTTTGGCATGGGCTGTGATTTTGGGACTGGCATTGAAAAAGCTGGCATCCAACCATACCAAAGAGGCGCTGAGAGAGGTTTCGGACGCCGTATCGCAAGCGGTTCGCTGGATTATCAATCTGGCCCCGTTCGGTATTCTTGGACTGGTATTTGCATCGGTGTCGGAGAACGGATTGAGTATCTTCCAGGATTATGGACGTCTGCTATTGTTGTTGGTTGGCTGTATGCTGGCGATTGCGCTGATTGTTGATCCGCTGATTGTTGCAATCTGTCTGCGCCGAAATCCGTATCCGCTGGTGCTCCGCTGCCTGAAGGAAAGCGGAATCACTGCATTTTTCACGCGCAGTTCGGCGGCGAATATTCCGGTTAACATGGCGCTGTGTGACCGTCTTGGTCTGGATCGCGACGTATATTCTGTTTCGATTCCGTTGGGTGCGACGATCAATATGGACGGTGCCGCCATTACGATTACGGTGATGACGCTGGCGGCAGCCAACACGATGGGGGTTGAGGTCGGCATCCCGACGGCAATTATCCTGAGCCTGCTCGCCACGGTAGCGGCGTGCGGCGCATCTGGCGTGGCCGGCGGCTCTCTGCTGCTGATTCCGATGGCGTGTTCGCTGTTTGGCATTGGCAATGATATTGCCATGCAGGTTGTCGGTGTCGGATTCATTATCGGTGTGGTTCAGGACTCCTTTGAAACCGCAATCAATTCGTCCGGCGATGTCATGTTCGCTGCGACAGCAGAATTCCGTGAGTGGCTCAAAGAAGGCCGGAAGCTGCCCTTCTAATGGTATAACAGACTGCTCCAACGGTGAGAGGATGCCGTTGGAGCAGTTTTTATATTCTTTCCGCTTTCTTTGTGGACAGAGGCTGTATTGAAAAGCGGAGGATTTATGGTATAATAAGCACATAACTGCACCTTTGCCTTAATCAGCAGGCAGAGGTGCAGTTTGCAGTCGAGACATCACACACTGGCGGGAGCGTGCAGACAGCAGGCAGACGGAGGAAGCAGCATGTCCAAGCAATTCAACGATCCGCGGAACGAGGAGATCCGAAAGTATTCCGGTTGGAATCGGATATTGAAATCCAAATTCCTGCAGATTATTTGGAATCAAATCGATGACGGCACATTCGGAGATTTTTGGGGAGATTGGAAGTGGATTTTTTCCTATTCCCGCCGGTATCGGTGGATCATTGTGTGTTACACGATCCTGGGAATGATCAGTGCGACATTGGGATTGGTCTCTTCGGTTGCCAGTAAGTATTTGATTGACATTATTACGGGATATCAGTACAGTAAGCTGTGGCTCCTTGCGTTGATTATGGTATTCAGTCTGCTGTCCAGTCTGGTTTTTTCGAGTTTGGTCAGTCGAATTTCAGCGAAAATCAGTATTTATGTCAACAACGATATCCAGGCAGACATTTTTGATACGATTATGGATTCTGACTGGAAAGAGATCAGTGAATACCGAAATGGAGATCTCCTCAATCGCTTTAACAGTGATGTCAGTACGGTGGCCAATAATGCTGTGAACTGGCTGCCGAATCTGATTATCGCGTTGTATCATTTTGCAGCGACATTTGCTGTGATTTTGTATTATGATGTGACGATGGCGTTGATTGCATTGGTCAGTGCACCGTTTTTGCTTCTTTCCAGTCGCTTACTCATGCGAAAGATGCGGGAGTATCGTCAGAATATGCTGCAAATGAACAGCAATCTGATGACGTTTGAGACAGAAGCATTTTATAATTTTGACACGATCAAAAGCTTTGGGATTACCGGGCTGTACTCGAAAAAACTGCGTTCGTGGCAGGAGCGCTACAAGACCGTCAGCCTGGAATACAACCTGTTCACGATTCAGTCGAATATTTGGGTATCCATTTTGTCGGCGTTGGTTTCTCTGCTGGCATTTGGTTACTGTCTCTTTCGGCTTTGGACGGGAAATATTACTTATGGAACGATGATCCTGTTTCTGGAACAACGCAGCAAGTTGTCCAACAGCTTTCAGTCAATTATTTCCATCGTACCGGGTATGCTCAATGGTGCGGTATCTGCGCACCGGATCCGTGAATTGGTGGAATTGCCCCGCGAAGCACATGACCCCAAAATGGCGCAGCGGATGAGAGAAAAAGCGGAGCATGGGTTTTCTGTGCACATGTGTGCAGTTCGGTTTTCCTATGATAAGCAGAACGATGTTTTGCGTGAGAGCAATTTTATCGCACATCCCAATGAGATTGTGGCGCTGGTCGGCCCGAGCGGGGAGGGAAAGACAACCATGCTGCGGATGATTCTGGGACTGATTCGCCCGGATGAAGGCAGTGCGGTGCTGATTTCTGCGGATGGAGAGCAAGTGGAAATGAATGCTGATGTCCGAGAGCTTTTTTCATATGTGCCGCAGGGGAATACCATTTTTTCCGGAACGATTGCAGATAATTTACGAATGGTGCGTGAGGATGCTAGCGACGATGAACTGATTCAGGCTCTGAAAATCGCCTGCGCATGGGAATTTGTTGCTAAGCTGGAAGGTGGTATTTATGGCACACTGGGAGAGCGCGGACATGGGATCTCGGAAGGTCAGGCACAGCGGATTGCCATTGCGCGGGCGGTTGTGCGAAATGCTCCGATTTTACTGCTGGATGAAGCGACGAGTGCGCTGGATGTGAAAACCGAACGAGAAGTTCTGAGAAATATTGTGCAGCAGTGCCCGAATAAGACATGCATTATTACGACGCACCGTCCCAGCGTACTGACTCTGTGCCAGCGTGTATATCGGGTGATGGACTCACATGTAGTAGAGCTGACGGAGCAGGAGGCAGAGCAGCTGGTACAGGACTTCTGATGCTGGAGATGATGCCAAAGGACATGGAACACATCGGAGTGATTTTATTCAATTGCGCTACATAATGGGGAAAAACGCAAAAAAACCTGTTCAAAATTGACAAAATTTATTATACTATAAGAAAGTGACATTTTGTTAGACAGCGAGGGATTGGATTCTACGGGAGATCGTTTCGGGAGGTGATGGCATGAAGTACTTTGAAGTGATGGGTTTGCTGTCGCAGTTTCAAATTGGAGGAATTCTGGTTTCCGAAGATGAGGTGATCTTGGACGCAAATGAGGCGGCAGACAGGATGCTGCATGGAAATGGTGCGCTGAACGGTAAATCGTTGAAAGAAATTGCGCCGGACTTTTGTGGAGACATAGATCCTGGGCATTATTATAACATTGGATTTATGGAGTATCTGGAGAGATGTCCTGCTCCAGAGGATGTCGAGCTGCCAAACAGTACCAGGATGATTTGCTTTCGCGATGCAACGAGCAATGTGTCTCAGCATATGCTGCAGACTATTGTGGATTTAATCCCGGAGCCGATTGTGTTGGCAGACGAGAAAAAACGAATTATTCGAATCAATCATGCGACAACGCGCATGGAGTCACTGATGCAGTCGGACGTAGAGGGAAAGGATATCAATGTTGTGTATCCAAACCCGCACAGCGTGATGAAAGAGGGATCTGAGGATGAGTTGTCCGTACCGATTGTTTTGCGGGATCGACGTCCGGTTCTGGGAATCCGCCAATCCTATCAGACGTATCAGGGAAAAGAACTGAATATCATGTGTGACAGTTATCCGATTATCCACGGCCGGGATCTTCTTGGTGTATTCTGCATCACGGCGGACATGACGTGGCTGGAAGCGATGAGCCAACAGCATATTGTGCAGTTGGATAATCTGACAGATATGGACGGAACAAACAGCCAGCCAAAGCGAAATGAAAAGGATAAGCTCTCTGCGCGATATCGTTTCCAAGATATTGTGTATCAGTGCGATGCGATGAAGGTGATGATTCAGAAATGTGTGATGTGCGCCAAATCGGATTCTCCAGTCATGCTGTATGGAGAGACGGGAACGGGTAAAGAACTGGTGGCACAGAGTATTCACAATGCCAGCAGTCGGGCCAATAAACCGTTTTTGGCAATTAACTGTGCGGCCATTCCGGAAAATCTGCTGGAATCCATGTTGTTTGGTACAGAAAAAGGAGCATATACCGGTGCAGAATGTCGACCAGGTTTGTTTGAGCAGGCCAATGGAGGAACTCTCCTGCTGGACGAGCTGAATTCGATGAGTATGTCATTGCAGGCAAAGCTGCTGCGCGTGCTGCAGGATGGCGTGGTTCGCCGGTTGGGCAGCATGGAAGAAAAACAGGTAGACGTTCGCGTTCTTTCCAACGTGAATATTCCGCCATATAAAGCAATTGATGAAGGAAAAATGCGGGAAGACCTGTTTTATCGTTTGGGCGTTGTTAATATCACGATTCCTCCGCTGCGAGAGCGGAAAAAAGACATTTCCGTACTTGCGCACACATTTATTGTTGCAATGAATAAAAAATTGAGTAAAAGCGTCAACACAGTCAGTGATGTCGTACTTACTATGTTTTATGGGTATGATTGGCCGGGAAATGTGCGTGAATTGCAGCATTGCATCGAACACGCGATGAATATTATCCCGGCAGATGAAACCGTGATTCAAACACAGTATTTGCCGGAACGGATTCTCCAACAGTCCGGATTGTCACAGATGGGAGAGATGGTGGAGAAGAAGGAAGGAAAGCTGGAGCAGTTGTTGGCGGGAATAGAGCATGAGGTTCTGATGGCAGAGCTTGTGAAAAACGAGGGAAATATCTCGAAGACAGCGCGGGCGCTGGGCATCAGCCGACAGAATTTACAGCATCGGTTAAAACGGAGCGGTATTGATGTGAAAACATTGTTGGCCTTCGGAAAAGAAGGTTGTAAAGAATAGATAGAAACTGTGAAAAAAGATCTGAGTTTGACGTAGGGTCAGACTCAGATCTTTTTTTCTGGGAAAAAGGAGAAAGTGGAACCTATATGCAAATATTATTGCAGGGGAAATTCGTTTGCAGGAAATTTGAGGTGGGAAATATTTGAAATAAAGAGAGAAAGTGATGAAAAAATGTAAAAAATGAGCAAATATAGGGAATAAAAAGTTTGGGCAAATATTTTTGCATATAGAGGGAGTGATAACGGCAAAAATATTTGCGTGAGAAGAAAAGGACTGATGGAAATGAAATCAAAATGGGCAAAAATATTTGCAGAGCAATAGAGTTTGCTTGATTTTGCACAAAAGATTAGGAAAATTTTCCGGCTGATTTTTGCTGAAACACAAAAAAATTGAGGTTATTCCCTTTTTTTATGTGTGCAATTATATTTGCATACATAGGAGAAAATAAATGCAAATAAATTTGCTTGTAAAAAGAAGAAAAAACTGGGAACGGCAAAATGCACAAAAATATTGTGATTTATATATGCAAATTATTTAAAACGACGATTAAAACAAAAATTTTTTTGCAAAAACAAGTAATTGGCACGCCAGTTGCTACTACATGGGCATAAGGCGTAAGAGACAAGATGTTATCAAACTGTGGAAAGCCTGATTGATATCTTCGTAATGTTTGAAAAAGGAACAGAAAGAAATTGCATGATTCTCTGTTTCGAATAATACAGTTACTAAAGAAGATAACAAAAATAATATAAGAACGAAGGGTTTCTGAATGAAAGAGGTGAATCCGATGGCGTAATGATTCTCCGTTGAACAAAAGATTTCGGAGAAAAGGGTTGACTGAGGAAAGCAATCCAGAGGTATTCTGATTTAGGAAGGAGAATTGGAATACAACAAAGAATAACAACGATAATAGCCGGTTATGTAACATAGTGAGGAACAAACCGGAACCAGTATGATTTAGGAGGATATTATTATGTTGATGAAATTAGACCGTCCGTTTAAGCTGGGCATGCATTCGTACACACTTCACCTGAATGGCTGTGGCCAGAACTGGGGCTTTGTTGGTGATCCGTTTGATCAGAAAATTGACATCTTCAAACTGATGGATCTGGCAGTTGAGTGGCAGCTGGATGGTCTTCATATTACCAATGTTGACCTGCAGAATCATGATCCGGAACATTTGGCAGCGATTAAGAAGGCTGCAGAAGAGCATGAGCTGTACTTGGAGTACAACTGCTCGCTGAACGAGGAGTTCGACCCGCGTATCAACGAGACTTTTAAGAGTGCAGTTCCGATTGCTCAGGCTATTGGCGCAAAGGTGATCAAGTGGAGCCTTGATATCCGTCGTCCGAACCCGCTGTACGGAAGCCAGTTCCATCCGGAAGTTATGAAGCAGCTGATCTCTGTTGTTGAACAGATTAAGGACGCGCTTCCGCT
The DNA here is from genome assembly GCA_964387535.1 of uncultured Butyricicoccus sp. Classification (GTDB taxonomy): domain Bacteria; phylum Bacillota; class Clostridia; order Oscillospirales; family Butyricicoccaceae; genus Butyricicoccus_A. The sequence continues at coordinate 43,222 of CAYLXH010000002.1, forward strand.
GTATGAAGAGGCCGGCATCCGTATGGCAGTGGAGAACCATACCGAGACGTTTGCCGATGAGATTATTTGGGTTGTTGAGCAGGTTGCTCATCCGCTGTGTGGCGCTTGCCTGGATAACATCAATGCATTCTCTGTTCTGGAAAGCCCGGAATACTCCGATAGAGTGCTGGCTCCGTATGCCTACTGCGTACATTTCTGCGATAACAAGATTACCCGTGATCAGGACGGCGCACACTTCAAAGGCGTAGCTCTTGGCCAGGGCGACGTAGATTGCCGCAAGACGCTGCTTCAGCTGCAGGGTGCTCCGGAATGCTTGGATTGCATCAACTTTGAGGTTGAATGGGAGATCGGAGAGGATTCGATCGAAGTTGCTCAGGAGAAGGAACTGCAGGCATGTATTGACAGCATTAAGTATCTTCGTGAGGAACTGGGTCTTGGTCTGCGCGGACGCTAAGAGGTTTCACTCACCCTGGAACTTCCAGATAAAGAGACAGTTGATTTCTTAGTCCACGGAAACATGCAGTAAGTAATTGACCAACCGGCAGCTGGAGCATTTGTATGATTTGCTCATGCGGTGCTTCAGCTGCATTATTTGATGATGGGATTGCGGATGTACTGTGTTGAATGCAGTGCATCAGGGGCTTATGATACAGAGAAAGTAGGGTGAATTATGAAAAGTAAATTTCAGATAGATAAGATAATCTTTTGGCCAGGTGTTATTCTCTTGTTGGCGATGATCGCGTATGGCTACTTGTTTAACGCCTCCTTTGTCAATGTAATGACATATTTGTATAATGTTGTAACAGAGACAACCGGCTGGTTTATGTTGGTTATTACTGGCCTTATCGTTGTATTGTGCTTTGTTATTTGTGCGACTCCAGTTGGCAGCAAAAAGGTTGGAGGACCGGATGCAGAAATCAAGCATGGTATGTTCTCGTGGATTGCGATGGTAACCTGTGCCGGTACAGCAACCGCTGTCGTGTTCTACGCTGTTGGTGAACCGATTGGTTATTTCCATAATCCACCCGCATGGTGGGGCATGGAGCCGGAAACGGCGGAAACGGCAGTACGAGCTGTTTCACAGGCGGCGTTCCACTGGAGCTTTATTTACTACGGATTGTATGCCTTCTGGGGATTTATTTGCGGCTACATGGTCATGAACCATCATCTCCCGGCTCGCCCGTCGTCCGCATTGTACCCGATTTTGAAGGATAAGTGTTTTGGACCGATTGGTAAGCTGTTTGACGTTCTCGCTTTGCTCGGACTGGTCGGAGGCATGGTTACCTCTCTGGGTCTTGGCGTACAGCAGTTTGCCTCTGGCTTGGATTATGTTTTCGGCATTAAGCCGTCGAACTTGGTGTACATTGTGACACTGGTTCTGGTATGTTTGAGCTTTACTTTTTCTTCGACACGAGGTGTCAAAAAGGGCATGGCAATTATCAGTGATGCGAATGCCTGGATTTATTTGATTGTTATTGCCTTCCTGTTCATTGTCGGCCCGACTGTTTTTGAATTGAATTTGTTGACGCAGGTTACCGGTGAATTGTTTACTCGGTTTATTCCGAATATCACCATAGCGGATCCGTTCAATGTCGGTGGCGGATGGGTTGAAAATAATACCGTATTCTATGTTGCCTGGGTTATGGCGTATGGCCCGCTGATGGGTGTATTCCAGGGCAAGGTAGCTGTTGGTTATACATGGAGACGCTTTTTGCTCGTCAATGTTCTTGCACCGGCAATTTTCAATATCGTTTGGTTTGTGGCCTTCGGCGGCAACGCAATCTATATTGATGCGTTCAAGAACGGTACAATTGGTGCAGAAGTTGCAGCGAACGGTGTTCCGATTGCGAACTTTGCATTGCTAAAGAACCTGCCATTGAGTGCAATTATGATTCCGCTTGTTGTTGCAGCCTTGTTCTTTGGATTTGTCACGTTGGCAGACGCTATGACAGGTACTTTGGCCAAGATGTCGATTGTTTCCAACGAAGCAGAAGCAGAGCAGGAAGCTCCGATGCTGATGAAAGTGGTTTGGGGCGCGATCATTGGTTTGGATACATTCCTGTGTCTGTTCTGTCTGGGTACTGGCGGAACCAGCGCACTGCAGTTTATGTCGGTAATTTTCGGACTACCGATCTTCATTGCAACACTTGCCGTGATTTGCGGACTCGGAAAGATGTGCAATGGCAAGCTCGATGAAGAGATTGCAGCGCTTACTCCAGAACAACATGCAGCGCTGACATCGGGCAAGACCTTCTCCTCAATCGCATAAGATTTGACAACTATTACGGTTTACAATACGAAGGGATCATTATCGACTTCCACAGATAACAGGGTGCCATGCTCTCAGGCACCCTGTTATTGTTGTCAGAATAAGCTGTGTTGCGGACAAATCGGCGCTTGATACCTTGGCGGTGTTCGGATTTTATGATATAATATATCATTAGAACACTATATGAAATGATAAAATATCGAAAGGGAAACCCATTCTATCTCAGGTGCTGCGCCAAAGAGCGGAACGATAACGACCATTTTGCTGTTTTTGCAGGCATCGGATGCTGTGAGGACAGTTTTGTTATTTTATAGATAGATGCGGACAGGTTTGCTAGATGGGTTGCGAATCACAGCAGGGAACAATGAGAGGAAAAAACGACAGATTACATAACAGATAGGCTGTCAGAGAGGAAGAAAAAGACCGTGAGCGTGGAATTGGAAGCGTTTGAAAAGAAGGTTTGGCTGGCGACTCCGACAATGCACGGAGAGGAAATGCACTATATGCAGGAAGCCTATGATACAAATTGGATGTCTACCGTGGGAGAAAATATTAACGAGATTGAGCGTATTACATGCCGGAAGCTTGGCTGCCAGCATGCAGTGGCCGTCTCGTCAGGAACTGCGGCACTTCATTTGGCGATAAAACTGGCGGGAGAAGATGTTTATGGAATGCCGGATGCGGGACACCGTGTATTGGAAGGGAAGCGAGTTTTCTGTTCTGATATGACGTTTGCAGCCACGGTAAACCCGATTGTCTATGAGGGCGGGATTCCGATTTTGATTGATACCGAGCGTGATACATGGAATATGGACCCGGTTGCGCTGGAAAAAGCATTTGAAATATATCCTGATGTGAAAATTGTAGTTTTTGTCCATCTGTATGGCACTCCCGGCAAGATGGAAGAGATCCTGTCTGTGTGTCAAAAACATGGAGCGATTCTGGTGGAGGATGCGGCAGAGTCGATGGGCGCTACATACAAGGGGAAACAGACCGGCACATTTGGCAAGTATAGTTGCCTCAGTTTTAATGGCAACAAAATCATCACGGGTTCTGCTGGCGGCATGCTGCTGACAGACAGCAATGATGCGTGTGAAAAAGCGAAAAAGTGGTCGACACAGGCCCGCGAAGCCGCATTGTGGTATCAGCATGAGGAGCTGGGTTACAACTATCGTATGAGCAACGTGGTGGCAGGTGTTGTTCGGGGACAGTATCCGCATTTGGAGGAACACATTGCCCAAAAAAAAGCGATTTTTGAGCGATACCGCGAGGGATTCCGCGATCTGCCTGTTACGATGAATCCATTCGACACAGAGAACACACGACCGAATTACTGGCTCTCCTGTATCCTGATAGATCGCGATGCTATGTGCAGACAGGTCAGAGGTGAGACGGATGCGTTGTATGTCAGCGAACAGGGAAAAAGCTGTCCGACAGAAATACTGGAAAAGCTGGCGGCATACAATGCAGAAGGTCGTCCGATCTGGAAGCCAATGCACATGCAGCCGTTTTACCGTATGAATGGATTTATTACCCGAAACGGCAACGGCAGGGCAGGAACCAATGCATATTTTGCCGGTACCACAGTGGATGTTGGGGCGGATCTTTATGCAAGAGGGTTGTGTTTGCCAAGTGATAATAAGATGACACCGGAGCAGCAGGATACCGTTATTGAAATCGTCAAGAGTTGTTTTTTGTAAATGATGGGAGAGTTTCGGATGGAGAACAGACATACGCCATATGGACCATATGAACGATTTTTGAAGCGTCCGTTGGATTTGTTGTGTGGGTTGGCGGCGATTGTTGTGTTCTGGTGGCTGTATGTGATTATTGCGATTCTTGTGCGTGTAAAGCTGGGAAGTCCGGTGCTGTTCACGCAGGAGCGTCCGGGCAAGGATGAAAAAATATTCCAATTGTATAAATTTCGCACCATGACAGACGCAAGGGATGAAAACGGGGAACTGTTACCGGATGATGTCCGGCTGACAAAGTTTGGGCGCTTTCTTCGCTCCACATCACTGGATGAACTGCCGGAGGCATGGAATATCGTAAAAGGTGATATGAGTGTAATTGGGCCGAGACCGTTGTTGGTGAAGTATCTGCCGCTTTATGATGAGCAACAGCATCATCGACACGATGTGCGTCCAGGGCTATCTGGGTTAGCGCAAGTTCATGGAAGAAATACGGCAACTTGGGAGCAACGATTTGAATATGACCTTCAATATGTGAATCACATCACATTTGTTGGAGATGTAACAATTATTTTGGATACGGTCAGGAAAGCATGGATTAGGCGAGAAGGTATTTCATCGAGAACGTCGGAGACAATGGAAGCGTTTATGGGTATGGCAGAGGAAACGAAACAGTGAAGCACGCGATTTTGATTTTGGCGCACAATAATGCTGAGGTAATAAAATGTGCGGCAAGAATTTTGGATGACAGTAGATTTACGTTTTATCTGCATTTTGATAAAAAAGCCAAGAAAACGATGCAAGGGATTACATTGCCTCTGAAATATGCGAGGTGTGTAGAAATCCCGTCTATTCCTGTCAACTGGGCGGGGTATTCTATGGTTCAGGCGGAAATAAATTTAATCGAAGCCGCTGTGGAAGATGGCGCAGATTATATCCATTTGTTTCAAGGAGCAGATCTGCCACTCAAAACACCCCATCAGATTGACCGGTTTTTTGAGAACAATGAAGGAAAGAATTATATCTGTTTCCAGCCGGAACGATATGAATTTGCAAAGTATAAGGCACTTTGCAGACATTTTTTCGTAGATTTCCCGAGTTACAGAAATAATATGGTGTTAAAAGTACTGAATCATTCGATTGCGAAACTTCAGCAACCGTTTGTGAAAAAGAGAGTGACCGTATATCATAGTTCCGCTCTTTTTTCTATTACGCATGATTTTGCCACATATTTGATGGAACGTAAGGAAGAAATTCGAAAGCGATACCGGTTTGCATTAGCACCGGATGAATTGTTTGTCTGTAACCTGTTTATGGAATCTCCATTCTGCAATACACTGGGCGATGAAATCGGTGCCAGACTGATTGACTGGGAACGAAGGGAAGGAAATTCACCAAGAACCTTTCGGATGGAAGATATACAGATGCTCGATGATGCGATTTCCAATGATAGTGTACTGTTTGCCAGAAAGTTCAGTTGGGACAGAGATTGCGAAATTGTCAAAAAAGTGGAGGAACGAGTCATACAGATCAGGGAAAGCGAAGAGAAATGAAAGATTTAGTTATTGTTGGCGCAGGCGATTTTGCGCGGGAAGCTATTTGGGTTGCTGAACGTATGAACCAGCAGTACCCACAGTGGAATATTCTCGGATATGTTGATGATGACGAACAGAAAACAGGAAGGACTATTGATGAGTATCCGGTGTTGGGGACAACGGAATGGCTTGTAACGTGCAAGAGGGAAATCCATGTGACCTGTGCAATTGGAAATGGGAAAATACGCAGAGCGATCTGGGAGAAACTACATACAGGTAACCATATTATACCAGCGACTCTGATTGACCCATCGGTTGTTGTAGGAAAAAATGTAATTGTTGAAGAAGGATGTATTGTTTGTGCTGGAACCGTTTTAGCAATTGCGTCCAAATTGTATTTTAACTCCATCATAAATCTTAACTGCACGATTGGACATGATGCTGTTTTGGAGGAGTACTGCACAGTACATCCGGGCACTAATATATCGGGTAAGGTCGTTGTTGGCGCGTGCACAGATATTGGGACGGGGAGCAAGATTATTCAAGGAATACAGATTGCGTCTGGTTCGATTTTAGGTGCTGGAACCGTCGTTACGAAAAATCTTGAAGTACAGGGAACCTATGTTGGAGTCCCGGCGAGAAGGATTAAATGATATCTGGAGAATACAAATGTCATCAAAAATATTAGTTTTAGCAAATAATGATGGCGGTTTATATAAATTCCGTGGAGAACTGATGCAGAAGCTGTTAGAGAACAATATGGTAGTCGTTTCCATTCCCAGGGGACCACTTGTTGAGCGCATTAGAGAAATGGGATGTGTTGTTATCAACACATCCGTTGACCGCAGAGGCATTAATCCGCTGAAAGATATTTGTTTGTTCCGAAACTACATTGCATTGCTGAAAAGTGAAAAGCCGGATCTTGTCATCACCTATACGATAAAACCCAATATATACGGCGGCCTGGTCTGCCGAATGCAGAAGATTCCCTATGCCGTGAATATTACCGGTCTGGGCACCGCATTTCAGAAGAAAGGGATGCTGCGCAGTCTGGTAACGGCAATGTACAAGACGGCACTGAAACGGGCAAAGGTAGTCTTTTTTGAGAATTCGGAAAACCGGCAGATGTTTATTGATCAGAAGATTGTAAAAGAAAGACAAGCTTGCCTTTTGCATGGAGCGGGAGTGAACCTGGAGCAATTTACTCCGGCAGAATATCCTGCGGGCAACGGAGAGACTCGCTTTTTATTTATCGGGCGTGTGATGAAAGAAAAAGGGATCGATGAACTTTTTTCGGCAATGGAGCGGTTGAACAAGCAGGGATATCGGTGTATCCTCGAAGTTTTGGGGAATTATGAAGAGGATTATGCGGAAAAAATAAAGAAATGTGAAACGGACGGATGGCTCGAATATTATGGATATCAAGACGATGTCAGACCATTCATTGCCAGCGCCCATTGTTTTGTTCTCCCATCATGGCATGAAGGGATGGCAAATACGAATCTCGAATGTGCGGCTATGGCACGTCCGCTGATCACCAGCAATATTTCTGGATGCAGAGAAGCTGTCATTGAGAGCAAAAGCGGGTTTCTCTGTGAAAGGCAGAATGCGGACAGTCTGTATGAAGCGATGAAAGAATTTCTTGCTCTTTCGTACGAAGAACGCAGGCAGATGGGGTTAGTGGGTCGAAAGCATATGGAACAGGTTTTCGATAAGAAAAAGGTTGTGGAAGAAACGCTTGCTCGATTGAAATAATAAGTGGGGATCAATTATGTATAAGCTTTTACCGGTTTTTCTGGCAAGCCTGGTGCTGGCAGCGTTGGCGAATGCCAATTCCGTGTACGATTTACAAAAAGAAAACTATATAAAAAAAGACAGGTTTTGGTTTGTTGTTCTGGCAGTTGTTCTATCGTTGTTTGTTGGACTGAGAACAAAATGTAATGATACCGGTGCATATCGACATGGATACGAATTGCTGGATGTCAATGACTCGATTACAACTGGCATTGATTGGTTTGCAATAGGGGATAATCCGGGCTTTATTTTTACGAATAACGTGCTGAAGCATCTGGGATTTTCTACCCAGAGTTTCCTGATGTTTTATGCAGTGATTACCATCTGCATCTACATCTGGTTTATTCGGAAGTATACCAACAACATCTGGTTGTCAATTTTCTTTTTCTGGACAATGGGCGTATATACTTTTACGCTGGCAGCAATTAAACAATGTGTTGCGGTTGCATTTTGTCTGTTGGCGACGGATTGCGCGATTGAGAAAAAATGGATTCGGTTTGTCGTGTGGGTTTTACTTGCGGCAACGTTTCACCCTTATGCATTGATGTATCTGGCGGTCCCCTTTCTCATGTTTACACCATGGACGGGAAAGACATATATCATGGTGGCAGTGTTTGGAGTAATTGGTGTTTCTTTGCAGGCTCTGCTGGGTTCGTTAATCAGTATCACAACGATGCTGGGAGAAGAATATACGGTATCCTCTTTTTCGGGTGAAGGGGTTAATGTTTTCCGGTTGCTGGTGGTTATGGTGCCATTGGTGCTGTCGTTCATATCCAGAGAATATATCCATAAGTACAGTGACAGAGTGAGTAATCTGATGATTAATCTATCCATGTTAAATGCAGAAATCATGTTTGTTGCACGATTTGGCACGGCAAATTATTTTGCTCGTCTGGCAAATTATTTCCTTATTTTTCAGGTTATTGCGCTGCCATGGATTTTCAATTGCTTTAATCGAGAAAGCAAGCGACTGCTGACGGTCGGTGCTGTGGTAGGATTTCTTATTTATTTTTATTATGCAAATGGGCTCTATGGCGGATTCGATGCAAACTATGCCCGGATCACCATAGGAGAGTATCTACGCTCTATTTTTTAATGGAGGAATGAACGTTGAGAGTTCTTCAAGTGGTAACCCATATGAACCGGGGCGGACTGGAAACGATGCTGATGAATTATTATCGGCATATTGACCGCAGCAACGTACAGTTCGATTTTCTGGTACACCGATATGAACGTGCGGCATATGATGATGAGATTGAGGAATTGGGCGGAATGATTTATCGTCTTCCGCGTCTGAATCCCTTCAGCAGGAGCTATTTGAAGCAACTGGATCAGTTCTTTCAAGAGCATCCATATCAAATTGTACATTCCCATCTGGACTGCATGGCAGGTATTCCATTAAAATATGCGAAGAAGAATGGAGTTCCGGTTTGCATTGCGCACGCACATAGCAGCAGTCAGACAAAGGACGGTAAGTATCCATTAAAACTGTTTTTTAAGAACAACATACCGAAATATTCTGACTTCCGATTTGCATGTGGGAAAGAGGCCGGCATATGGATGTTTGGCGACGCCCGCTTTGACATATTGAAGAATGCGATTCCGAGTAAAATGTATTGCTTTGATCAGAAAACAGCGATGGAAGTGAGAGAAGAATTTGGGATTCCGGATGACACTCTGCTGATCGGGCACGTTGGACGGTTTTGTGTACCCAAAAATCATAGTTTTATCCTTATGATTTTTCAATCTATTTTGGCAAAGCGGAACACTGCAAAACTCCTGCTGGCAGGTGATGGTGAACTGCGCCAAATGATTGAAAAAAAAGCAGAAGAGCTGGGCATATCGGAGCATATTATTTTTGCCGGAATCCGTTCGGATGTTGCCAGACTGCTGCAGGCGATGGATGTATTTCTTTTTCCGTCCCTGTATGAAGGCCTTCCGTTGGCAATCGTTGAGGCGCAGGCGGCAGGGTTGCCTTGTTTGATTTCTGACAAGGTGCCGATGGAATGCAAAATAACTGATTTGGTACAACAGATTCCGCTTTCCGAGAGTCCGGAATGCTGGGCTGAGACTGCAATGGAAGCAGCAACACAAAAAAGACGAAATACCTTTGAGGAGATTCGACGTGCTGGATTTGATGTTTCATCCAATGCGGCGAAATTGCAGGAATATTATTTGAATGCGGTTGAGGAGACATAATATGGTTGCGTTAACAATATTTACTCCGGCCTATAATCGGGCGCATACTCTTCCGCGCACTTATGAATCGTTGCGGAAGCAGGATTGTAAGGAATTTATCTGGTTGATCGTAGATGATGGATCCTCGGATAACACGGCAGAATTGGTGAAAGACTGGCAGGGCAACGACAATGGGTTTGAAATCCAGTACATTTATCAAGAAAATGGTGGCATGCATGCGGCACATAATACGGCATATGAAACGATCCGAACAGAACTGAATGTGTGTATTGACTCTGACGATGCGTTGGGGGAGAATGCAGTTCAGAAAATTCTGAAAAAATGGAAGACTGTCCAGGAAAAGGGATATGCCGGAATCATTGGACTGGATGTGAATATGAAAACCGGAGAGATTATCGGCAAAGGATTTCCGAAAGGTTTGACGGAAACGACGTTGTCAGGATATTATGCTTCTGGCGGCGCTGGCGATAAAAAGTTGGTGTATCGGACCGATGTGATCAATCGCTATCCGCCGTATCCGGTCTTTGAAGGAGAAAAATATGTTTCTCTTGCGTATAAGTACCGGTTAATTGATCAAGATTATAAGCTGGCCGTTTTGGATGAAGTTTTATGTGAGGTGGAATACCAGACCGATGGGTCATCCATGAATATGCTAAGACAATATGTCAAAAATCCGAAGGGATTTGCGTTTTGGAGAACGGTATGTATGCAGTATCCGGAGTCAAAACGACGCATGTTTGTGGATTGTGTACATTATGTCTCCAGCAGTATTATCAGTAGAAACCGACATTTTATCGCGGAATCTCCCAAAAAAATCATGACAGTTGCGGCAATTCCCTTTGGAGTGGTGCTGACAATATATATTACATATAAGACTAGATGAAGTAGGAGTTTCGCATGATAGAACAGTTTCAGTTGGATTACTATCGCATGACGGGAACAAAATACACCGTTGGAATTCGCAGTTTGGTTCAAATAGCGGTTTCCCATCAAATCCGGTATATGTACTGGTGGAGAAAGGCTCATAAAAAAATGACGATGTTGCGCCGTTATAAACTGATTCGCTATGCGAGAAAATACGGTCTGGAGATTTCTCACAATGCGGAAATTGGAAATGGTCTTTATCTCGGACACCCCTATAATATTACCGTTGGAGGTGGAGCAAAGATTGGAAATAATGTCAATCTGCACAAAGGATGTACGATTGGACGAGAAAATCGTGGAGAGAGAGCAGGGGCACCAGTGATTGGAAATTGCGTTGCGATCGGCATTAATGCTACTGTAATCGGCAATATCACCATTGGTGATGATGTTATGATTGCACCGAATGCATTTGTAAATTTTGATGTACCGCCGCACTCGATTGTCATCGGAATCCTGGAGTGATTCATCATAAGGAAAACGCAACAGAGAACTATGTTGGTTTCCAGGTTTGATAAGGAGTGTCTTATGATCCCTAAGAAAATCCATTACTGTTGGTTTGGCAGGAATCCACTCCCAGCAAAAGCACAAAAATGCATTGCGAGTTGGAAAACGTATTGTCCGGATTATGAACTTATCGAATGGAATGAGGACAATTTTGATGTGTTTTTGAATTCGTACACGAAACAGTGTTATGAGAAGAAAAAATATGCATTTCTCACAGATTATGTTCGACTATGGGTGATAGAACAATATGGTGGTATTTATTTTGATACCGATGTTGAGGTGGTGCGTTCGCTGGACAGCCTATTGGACTGTAAAGGATTTTTTGGATTTGAGAATAATGAATTTGTCGCGACCGGGCTTGGATTTGGCGCAGAGCCTCACAATCCCATTGTTCAGCAGATGATAAAGGAATACGATAGTTTGTTGGAGGAGGATCGGAGTACGATTGGCTGCCCGATTCTAAATACGCAGGCATTAGAGAAGTTTGGACTGCAGCGGAATGGGCAATATCAGGATTTGGGACATGCTGTGATTTATCCGGCAGAGTATTTTAATCCATATGACGATCCAACGGGACGATTGAATCGGTCAACCAATACTTATTCGATTCACTGGTATGCAAAGACATGGATGGATCCCAAAACCGTCCTGAGGTCGAGACTTTCCCGGCCATTGCATCGTATTTTGGGAATAGAATTCTTTCGGAAGCGAAAAAAATGAAAAAAAAGATTTTAATCTTCTCCCACGCAATGGAAATCGGGGGTGCAGAGCGTGCCTTGCTGGGACTGCTGGAGACGATTGATACAACACGATATGAAGTGGATTTATTCCTCGTGCGTCATACAGGAGAACTGATGCAATATATCCCCCAAAATGTTCATCTTCTTCCAGAGATGCGGGAGTATTCCTGTCTGGCGGTGCCGATTTCTAATGTGATACGACAGCATCAATTTGGAGTGGCAGTAGGACGATTTCGGGGAAAAAGAGCGGCGGCAAAGCGCATAAAGCGGTTGAACTTTTTGGGAGAGAATGATGTCGCATTGGAGTATAGTCACAAATATACCGTGAATAGGATGCCAGACATTAGTAATGTAGAGTATGATTTGGCAATCAGTTTTTTAACCCCGCATTATTTTGTGGCACATAAAGTGAACGCGAAAAAACGGATTGCATGGATTCATACAGATTATGCAGCGATTGAAGTGGACCGTGATTCTCAGATACAGATGTGGAGTCCATATGATGTGATCGCATCAATCTCTGATGCGGTAACGAAAAGCTTTGTTCAGATCTTTCCGGAACTGGAATCGAAGGTTCAGCTGATCCCGAATATCATGCCAAAACGGTATCTTTTCACCCTGGCGGAAGCGTTTCATCCCTCTGAAGAGATGCGGGACGATGGCAGCGTGAAAATACTCTCGGTTGGGCGTTTTTGCACGGCAAAAAATTTTGACAACGTACCAGATCTCTGCCGCAGGATCCGTAATGGCGGATTGGATGTGCAATGGTATTTGATTGGATATGGCAGTGATGAGCAATTGATTCGTCAAAAAATTTCTGAGAGCAATATGGAAGAGTATGTGCACATTCTCGGAAAAAAAGAGAATCCATATCCCTATATCAAAGCTTGTGATCTATATGTTCAGCCATCGCGCTATGAAGGAAAATGTGTTTCCGTTGTGGAAGCACAAATGCTGCATAAGCCTGTTGTTATCACAAATTATGCGACTTCATCCAGTCAGTTGACGGATGGATATGATGGAGTTATTGTACCTATGGATAATAAGGGATGTGCAGAGGGAATTGCCCGAGTGTTAAAGGATATAGAATTGCAGCACAGAATCATTGAAAATATGAGACAATGTGATTATACAAATGCCGCAGAGATTGAAAAAATAGATAAAGTATTGGAGGCTGTCAGATGAAGAAAATTCAACTGCTCGATACCTCGATTGGGACCTCGAATCTCGGTGATTGTATTATCATGGAATGTGTTCGAAAAGAATTAGCGCCCATTCTGGATGGAAATTTTGTGTATAATATGCCGACGCATCTGCCAGCGTTCAGTACTTTTTCTGTATTTCGCAATTCTAGTGTGGTGCAAAATTATTCAAACTGTGATTGGAAGTTTGCTGGCGGCAGCAATCTGCTGGTAAAAGATCTGAGGACTCATTATCCGCAATGGAATATTCACCCATTTAATTCCAAGCCGTTACGTGGGACGATTTTGGTTGGTGTCGGTGCCGGTGCTGGTGAGTACACCAACCGATATACGGCCAAGCTGTACCATCAAATTTTGAATCATGAATATTATCACAGCGTTCGGGATGAACGGAGCAAAGAATATGTGGAGTCTTTGGGACTCAAAGCAATTAATACCGGTTGTGTGACAATGTGGATGCTGACGCCGGAATTTTGCAGGACAATTCCGAAAGAAAAAGCATCTCGCGTTGTATTTACACTTACCGGGAAAGGTCAGGGAACTCCAGCGGACGAACGGGATCAGGTTTTGATTGATATCTTGAAAGCGAATTATGACAAAGTATATTTCTGGGTCCAAGGAGACCTTGATTTGCAGTATTTGCAGCGATTTCGTCATATTGAAGACATTGACATTATCCCGCCATCCAAAGAGGCCTATGCTGCGCTTCTTCAGGAGGATGATTTGGATTATGTGGGAACACGACTTCATGGCGGCATCTACGCGATGCGCCATAAAAAACGAGCGATTATTATTGCGATTGATGAACGGGCAAAAGAGATTCATAAGAGCAATCATTTAAATTATATAGAAAAAGATGAGGTTTGCGATCGGCTGGACTCTATGATTTGCTCTGAATTTGCGACCGAGATAACAATGCCGTTTAATGAAATACAGCGTTGGAAAGGACAATTTCGGGGTGTATAGAATGGAAAGTATTCAATTAAAGAGCACAATAGTGTTGTTGAACACGGTTCAATATACATTTGAAGTATCTGACAATTTGAAAAAGTATTTTTCTTCTAACAAATTATCAATTTCCTACGAAGAGGATATAAGCAGTGTCCCTGATGAGGTTTTGAATATTCCGTTTGTTTCGATCATGCTGCCCGTTTCGTGGCTCACAAATGCTATTATTTGGGTTGAAAAGTTGGATGATACTTTTTATAATTCAATATTTAACATTAGACGAGCATATCAAGCTTTTTATCCAAAATTCCAGTTTGGTGGCACGGTGGTGCCTGCATATGTGATTCGTCATGAGTTGATGAGGCAGGATCATTCGATTGTGTTATTCAGTGGCGGACTGGATTCTGTTACGACATATATTAACAACAAACATACGAATCCTATTTTTCTTAATATTTATGGGTGGATTGATTCTGACACCATTTCTAACGACAGCTATGAACAGGACAAAGCAAATCTGTGTGCTTTTGCAAAGAGAGAAGATACGCCAATTTCTTTTATTACCTCTAATTTTGGAACGCTTGTCAGCAGTGTATTTAATGAACTCGTGAAGAAAAAGCTGAATAACACGTTATGGTATGGATTTCAGCACAGTATGATGTTTATTAGTATTGCGATTCCGTATGCATTTTTACATCATATTGATACGATTTATATTGCAAGTTCCAATACAATGGGGTTTCGTGTTGCATGTGCTTCTGATCCCACAACGGACATTGAATTTAAATACTTAAACAATGGACGCGTCATTCATGATGGGTTTGAGCTAAACCGTCAGGATAAAATTAAATGTGTTGTGAACTATCAAAAGCGGCTGGGACGCCCTTTTCCATTGCAGGTTTGTTCTTTTAATGATCATAACTGTTGCAGTTGTGAGAAGTGTTTCCGTACAATATTGGGACTGGTGGCGGAAAATGTTCATTTGGAGGATTTTGGATTCTACATCGAAGGTAATTTAAAAGACCATTTTGTTCATGTTTTAAAAGAAAAAGAGCAGTTTTTAGGTTTTGACTTTGAAGAACAGTGTTATTGGGGAGACATAAAAAAACGGATGGATGAAAATTACGGTGTTCTTCGAGAAAAGGAATTTGTTGATTGGTTTTTGAACTATGATTTTAAAAAAGGGAAGCGGAGGGCTGTGGCGGAATACCGTAGAAAGAATTTCTTTCCGCTGGTGAAACGAAAGATTTTAAAAAAATAACGTGGATGGAATAAGTATGGAGTATGGGTTGGCATGTCAGATAGCGGGAGATTACAAAAGTCAGCAAAAAATATGGTAAGTGGTATTTTTTACCGTATATTTACCACCCTTACGGCATTTATTGTTCGGACTGTATTCATCAAATGTTTGAGCAATGACTATTTGAGCGTGAGTGGTTTATATTCCAGCATTCTGTCTATGCTGTCGCTGGCCGAACTCGGGTTCAGTACGGCCATGATTTTCAGCATGTATGCCCCTCTGGCGCAGAAGGATTATAATAAATTATCTCAGATTATGCGCATGTACAAGGATGTGTATCGAGTGATTGGGACAGTGATCCTGATTATTGGACTGAGCCTGGTGCCATTTTTGGATATTCTGATTAGAAATAAACCCGATATTTCTGGTCTGACGTTTTATTACCTGCTGTACCTGGGGGACTCTGTCTTATCCTACTGGTTTTTTGCGTATCGCAACGCTATTTTTCAGGCTGATCAAAGGGCATCGATTGTTTCTACCTACAATAGTGCGTTTAACCTGGTCAAATCAATCTTGCAGATTGTTGTGTTGCTGCGTTTCCATAACTTCACCCTGTATTTGTTGACGCAACTTGGCTGCACCATTCTACAAAACATCGCACTTGCCATAAAAGCTCAAAAGGATTATCCGGTGTTCCGGCAAGAAAAAAAGTCAGAGCTTGCGACCCATGAGAAACAGAGAATTATCAATGATGTCAAAGCATTGATGATTCAAAAAGTGTCGTTTAAAGTGCTGAATAGTTCTGATTCGTTGATCATTTCCGCATTTGTGGGAATTAATTGGGTTGGACTGCTCTCTAACTTTGTGATGATTGAAGAGGCAGTTGTTGCAGTTCTTTCTCAGGTGGTAGGTGCTATTTCCGCTAGTATTGGAAATTATTTTGCGAAGGAAGATCGAGAATCCAGCTATCAATTATTTCAACGAGTTGAGTTTATGAATTATTGGTTTTATGGATTCTCGTCAGTTGCATTGATTACCTTGCTGAATCCATTTGTAGAACTATGGCTGGGAGAAGAGTATATTCTGAGTGATGCGATTGTGGTTGCGCTGATCACCAGATTTTTTGTTGAAGGTTATATGAATATCATGTCGATGTTCCGCTCCACAATGGGTCTGTTTACACAGGGAAAATATCTCCCTCTGGTTGTCGCTACGTTAAATATTGTGCTTTCTATTGGACTCAGCTATCCGCTTGGGGTAGCGGGTGTATTGTTGGCAACACCGCTGGCACGCTGCTGTATCAATGTCTGGTATATGCCATTGGTGATTCACAGGGATGGGTTCCACAAGCCCGTAGGACCGTTCTATTTTTCGTGCTTTTTTCGCGTTATGTTGCTGACAGCGGTTACCTGCGCAATGGTGGGTATATCCAAAGTGATTTGCTTCGGAGGCGTTACAGTGGGCGGTTTTATTGCCATGACTTTTTTGACAGCGATTATTCCCAATGCAGTTTTTCTTGTAGTGTTCTTCCGTACGGACGAATTTCAGTATTTTTTGCAGTTGGGGAAACGGTTTGTAGTACGGCGCCGATGAGGGGATAAAATGAATGCTACGGAATTGTTATTGTTTGTCTACCGACTCAGTCTGCCTACGGTCGTTGTTCTCGCCTTGTTGGTGTCTGTGGGTATTACATATCTACACCGACGTTTTTGCGGGAAGATGTGGTGGAAGCTTTTCTTGGGAATTGCGGTTGTTCTTTCCGTTTGCGGTATAGTGTATATCACGATCCTTCGGCGGGAGCCCGGAACAGTCCATGTGATGAATTTGGTGCCGCTGCATTCGTATCGGCTCTGGTTATCCGGGCAGCAGATTGAAGCGCTGCGCAGTAATTTGATGAACATGATACTGTTTGTGCCATTTGGACTGTTGTTTTTTGCCGTACTGCCGGAACGATGGCCAGTGTGGAAAAAACTGCGACTGGCTATTGTTTGCGGCTGTTTGCTGAGTATTGGAGTGGAATGGATACAATTTATCCGGCAGTGTGGTGAAGTTGAGACAGATGATGTAATAAACAATACCATCGGTACGCTGTTTGGAGGCAGCGGTATACCATTGGAATGGATGATCTGGGAAAAGTGTACGTTGTTGGGGCACAAAAGCGATAGATAAACGGTTGATTTCAGCGATTCCATTCGGAATGATTTGATAAAATGGGGGACAGAGATATGAAGATTGCTATTGCAGGCACAGGGTATGTCGGATTATCCAATGCGGTATTGTTGGCGCAAAAGCATCATGTGGTTGCTGTGGACATATTGGAGGCCAAGGTCAAACAGATCAATGAAAAAAAGTCGCCGATCGCAGATAAAGAAATTGAGGAGTATCTGCTTCATAAATCGCTGGATATCACCGCGACGTTGGAGGAAAAAGAAGCGTACCGTGACGCGGAATATATTATTATTGCAACCCCGACAAACTATGATCCGGTAAAAAACTACTTTGATACGACATCGGTGGAGGCTGTGATTGAACAAATTCAGACCATCAATTCCGATGCGGTCATCGTTGTGAAATCCACAGTTCCGGTAGGTTATACGGAGAGCATACGGGATAAATACCGTACGGATCGTATTCTTTTCAGTCCGGAATTCCTGAGAGAAGGCAATGCACTGTATGATAATTTGCATCCCAGCAGGATTATTGTCGGGATTCCGAACGATAACGAAACAATGAGACAGGAGGCAGAGAGGTTTGCGCAGATCCTTCAGGATTGTGCGCTCGAACATGATGTGCCGATTTTGATTATGAACTCGACAGAAGCGGAAGCGGTAAAGTTGTTTGCCAACACCTATCTGGCACTCAGGGTCAGCTATTTCAATGAGTTGGATACATATGCAGAGGCCAGAGGGCTCAACACACGAAAGATCATTGACGGCGTTTGTTTGGACCCGCGGATTGGGACACAGTACAATAATCCTTCCTTCGGATATGGTGGGTATTGCCTGCCCAAGGATACCAAGCAGTTGTTGGCAAATTATAAGGATATTCCGGAAAATCTGATTAAGGCGATTGTAGATTCCAATAGTACACGAAAGGATTTTATCGCGGAACGAATTCTGGAGCAATCCGGGTATTATGAGGGAAGCGCCGGAAGGGATGGAACGCCCGGAAATTCTGTGGTCATTGGTATCTATCGTCTGACGATGAAATCGAATTCCGATAATTTCAGACAGAGCAGCATACAAGGTGTTATGAAACGTTTGAAGGCCAAAGGGGTTGAGGTTGTAATCTATGAGCCGACCTGGAAAAAGGAATTCTTTTTCGGGAGTAAAGTGATCGCAGATTTTGAAGAGTTTCAGAGGGTTTCTGACCTCATTGTTGCAAACAGGTATGAAGAGTGTTTGAGCAGCGTAAAAGAAAAGCTGTATACGAGGGATATTTTTTTCCGGGATTAAAAGGGGAGAGATTGAGTTGGATGTCATGGAAACACGCTTTTTGGAGGCGCTTTGTGCATCTCTGGAAGGAAGAACTTTGCAATGGAACACGGCGATTTCAGAACAGCAGTGGCAGCAGTTTTATCATCAGGCAGAGATTCAGAATATTTTGCCGTTGATTTTTGAGGCCGTGTACTCCTGTCCGGCGAAACAGTCGATTTCACAGGAGCAACAGAAGCTGTATCGGAGAAAGACGATGCAGGATGTGATGCTTCAGACGATCCGAACGGAGAAATTTATGGAAATTGAGGCGGCATTGCGTAAGGCGGGGGTGACTCCGCTCATTGTCAAGGGAATTATCTGCCGAAGTTTATACCGTATGCCAGATCACCGGCCTTCCAGCGATGAAGATTTGCTGATTCGGGAAGACGAGTTTACTCTGTGTCATCAGACGCTGTTAGAACAGGGAATGTCACTGATGAGACCGGAGGAAGACATTGCAAGTGCGTTTGAGGTATCTTACGGGATGAAGGACAGTCCGCTTCATATTGAAGTGCATAAGCAGCTGTTTTCTCCGGATTCTGACGCCTATGGAGAGCTGAATCGCTTTTTTGAGGGAGTCTGGGACCGTGCCGTGGAACTGCCGGTCAATGGGACGATGCTGCTGACTATGGGCTATACGGATCAGCTGCTGTATTTGATTTGTCATGCATTTAAACATTTTTTGCACAGTGGATTTGGATTGCGTCAGGTGTGTGACATCACCCTCTTTGCCAATCAATATGGCAGCGAGATCGACTGGCAGCAGGTTCTGGAGTGTTGCCAGAGCATCCGTGCGGATCGGTTTGCGGCTACACTGTTTCGCATCGGACGTAACTATTTAACCTTTCAGCCCAAGAAAGCGCATTATCCAAAATACTGGAGGGATTTGGAGGTCAATGAAACCGCAATGCTGGATGATTTGTTTGCCAGCGGTGTCTTTGGAGCAAGCAGTATGAGCCGAAAACACAGCAGTACGATCACGCTGAACGAAGTTGCGGCACAAAAACAAGGAAAACGGAGACGGAACTCACGGACTGCCATGGTTCGCAGCATTTTCCCCAAAGCGAAGGATCTGAAAGGGAGGTATCCGTATTTGGAGGACAAACCATTTCTGCTTCCCGTCGCATGGGTGAACCGAATGGCAGCCTATCATAAAGAGACCAAACGAACACGGGGAAATAGTGTGTCGGAAGCGGTTGCCATTGGAGACAAACGCATGGAACTGATGAAGAAATATGGTATTTTGGAATAGATAATCGAACGAAATAACTGTGTGCAGGAGATAATCATAGGAGGAACGACGTTATGGCAGCAAAAATTTTAATCAGCCCATCCAAATATGTACAGGGTGCAGGAGAAATGGGGCATTTAGGAGCCTATGCCGAACAGATTGGCAGAAAAGCGCTGGTATTGATCAGTCCGGGTGGGCAGAAACGGTTTGGACAGACGATTCAGGACAGTTTTGCCGAGACGGCATGCGATATCGTATTGGAATCATTTCAGGGAGAGTGCTGCATGACCGAAATCGACCGTCTGATTGCTCTGATGAAGGAGCTCGGATGTGATATGATTATTGGCGTCGGTGGTGGCAAGATTTTTGATACAGCAAAGGCGGTAGCCTATTATACATCACTGCCGGTTTGCATTTGCCCAACCGTGGCGTCTACGGATGCGCCTTGCTCTGCGATTTCCGTTTTGTACACAGAGGATGGTATGTTTGACCGGTATCTGTATTTGCCGTTCAATCCAGTGTTGGTATTGATGGACACGGAGATTATTTGCAAATCGCCAGTCCGTCAGACAGTAGCGGGTATGGGAGATGCGTTGGCTACCTACTATGAAGCGCGCGCGTGCAAACGCAGCGGAGCACTGTCGTGTGCGGGAGGGCTGGCGACAGAGGCAGCGATGATGATAGCACAGCTGTGCCGTGATACCCTGCTGCAAGAGGGGCTCAAGGCAAAGCTGGCACTGGAGCAGAAGGTTTGCACACCGGCTGTTGAAAAAGTGATTGAGGCCAATACGCTGTTGTCCGGAATTGGATTTGAAAGTGTTGGACTTGCGGCAGCGCATGCCATTAACAACGCTATGACTGTATTGGAAGAATGCCATTCTGCACCGCATGGAGCCAAGGTGGCGTTTGGAACGATGGTGCAATTGGTATTGGAGGATGCACCTCTGGAGGAACTGGAACAGATTATTTCGTTCTGCATGTCGGTGGGTCTTCCGACCACGATGCAGGAGCTTGGCGTGGAAGAGTTGACCGAGGAAAAAGTGATGGCAGTGGCTGAGTTGTCCTGCACCGAGAAGGAAACGATGAAAAATATGCCGTTTGCAGTGACAGTACCGATGGTGGCGGCGGCGATCCGTGCGGCAGACGCGTACGGTCATTACTATCAGCAGAGAGATTCCGAGTAATCAAAGAAAAGCGGGCAACACTCCCGCTGATGAGAAAAGCACAGCTCCCGTTCCGGAGGTTGTACCGGAACGGGAGCGTCTGTTTTTTGGGTTATCGTTGGGCGATAGGAATCCAAATTTCTGAGTAATAGGATGGATCCATGGTTCCAAGAGGATAGTTTTCAGGCTGGTCATACCACTCAATGCAGTATCCCGCCGCAAATTCATACTCTCCCAATGCGGGGAGCCATTCGGAAAAGATTTTGTGATTGACGTCTTGAAGGGCCTGAGGCATGGGGCCGCGGCATGGGAAGATCGCCCAGGTAAACGCCGGAATGGTCTTGATAATACAGCCATCCGGAACAGCAAGGGCAGGGTTATATAAGTCTGCAATCAGATACTCAAAAGAGACACCGCTCATCGTCTCATCAATATTGATTCCAAACATGCCGTGGATTTGCGCTCCGTTGCCAGAGGCATAGTGAGAGCGCCAGAAAGCAGGGACTTCTTGGGTTGCGTTTTCGTAAGAGAACGTTCGGCGGACACCGACAACAGAAAAAGTGTCCTTTTTTACAATCTTGTAATCCATAGAATAACCACCTTTCAAAGATACACTGAGCTTTAACGGAGCAAAGGATTGCAGGATGGCTCCGTTTTTTCGCGCCATCGACGGAGTAATACCGTGAAATCGAGTAAACGCCTTGCAGAAGCTGTCAGGGGAATCGTAGCCATATTTGATGGCAACCGCAAGAATGGTTTCCTCGGTTGTGGAGAGTTCGCGGCCGGCCAGCGTAAGTCTCCGGTTGCGGATATATTCCGCGAGTGTCACACCGCAGAGCAGGCGGAATCCCTTCTGAAAATAGAATGGGGAGAGACAGACTTCTCTGGCGATGGCATCTGCGGTGATTGGCTCTGTAATATGGGTTTCGATATAGGAAATGGCATGTCCAATTGCTTGAGTCCAATTCATTGGTATCACCTCTCGTGGTAAGAACAGTATAGCAGGAGCCCGGGAATTCGTCCCGATTTTGCTTGCTCTCTTTTGTCAGGTGTGGGCAGACAGATGGTCAGTGGGCAAAGGACGCAGCTCGTATAAGGCACACTGATAGTCTCGCACATAATAGCGAATGTGTTTTCGGCCTCTCGTGAGAATACTGTGTCCCTCTTGTTCTAACCGTTGCTTTTGGGCCAAGGCGCCGCCCGGATATTTGTCGTTGAGCTCTCCGTTGGCTTTGAGCGTTCGCCAATACGGTGTGATGTCGTCACTGCGCTGGGAGCTAGCCCATGCGGCAATGGAGACGAAGATGCCGGCGGTCATTGGTTCGGTGAAGTCAGTACTGCTTTGCTCTGCCAGATAGCGGCGGATATCGCTGATGGTAATCAGCTTGCCGTAGGGCACACGGCGCATTACTGTGTCATATTCCACGGGAGGGGCAATGTACATTCGGTTGCCGCCATATCGTTCGATTGTTTTGGGATCGGTAATCTGCTGAATTTTTGGCATGTCTTTGGAATCATGCAGCATTTTGTTAAAATCTTTGGCGGTTTTATTGGACATGAAAATACCTCCTTTTCTTCGCTTTTGATTGTTATGCCCGCAGAACGAGTCAGACATCGGGGGCCAGGGGATGGATTCCGGCGGTATTCGCATTGCCTTTTGCACACAGGCATAGTATAATGGACAGACAAGGGAAGGGGATAAAAAATGACACTTGTAGTAACGGGAGGGGCTGGGTTCATCGGCTCCAACCTGATTCGCTACCTTCGGCGGACTCATCCAGAGGAACGCGTGGTTTGCTTGGATAAGCTTACCTATGCTGGAAATTTCAGCAATCTCTTCGACGTATTGTCTGATAAAATGGTCCGTTTTGTCCGAATCGATATTTGTGACAGAAAGGCAGTATATCAAATTTTTGAGGAGGAGCACCCGGATGCCGTGCTGAATCTTGCGGCAGAAAGCCATGTGGATCGTTCGATCACGCAGCCGGAGCTCTTTTTACAAACCAATATTATTGGCACAGCTGTCATCTTGGATGCCTGTTGCCGTTATCAAGTGAGCCGGTTTCATCAGGTATCAACAGATGAAGTGTATGGTGATTTGGGACTGGAACAGCCGGAACATTCCTTTTCTGAGGATATGCCGTTGTGTACGAGCTCTCCGTATTCTTCCTCCAAGGCGTCTGCAGATTTGCTGGCGCTGTCTTATTATCGTACCTACGGTTTGCCGGTGACGATATCGCGATGTTCCAATAATTACGGACCGTATCAGTTTCCGGAGAAGTTGATTCCTCTTATGGTTTGGAACGCAATGCGCAACCGACCGCTTCCGGTTTATGGAACAGGGGGCAACATCCGTGATTGGCTTCATGTGGAAGATCATTGTCGTGCGCTGGATCAGATTTTGCGGTATGGACAAATTGGAGAGATCTATAATATTGGAGCAGGCAATGAACAGAGAAATTTGGATATCGTCCGACGAATTTGTGCAGAACTGGGAACATCTGAACAGATGATTCAATTTGTCCCGGATCGTCCAGGGCATGATCTGCGCTATGCGATAGACTCGTCGAAATTGTATCATGATTTGGGCTGGGAGCCTACAATCGATTTCACAGAGGGAATGCGGGCAACCATTCGATGGTATCAGGAACATCAGGACTGGCTCGAGCGCATTTTCTCCGGAGAATATCGCCGGGATTATGAGCGATGGTGTGCTCGTCAGAGCGCGGTGACAAATCGGCAAGCCAAGACACGCTGATAAGCAAGGGGTATAGATACTCACAGTATAGCATGTTTGACAGCAATTGTCAGGTAATTAAAGAGAAAAAGAGCAAGTACAGCCGTTCGGAATGGAACGATGTAACTTGCTCTTTTGTTATAGGACTTGAGATGTACTGCTTATGAAAAGAAGCAGCGGATTTACGCAAAGAATTTATTGTAGATACCGAAACAGAAGATGAATAGTATAATGAAGGGCAGGATATAAGTGAGATAGAACCTCATCCATTTCTGGATTTTTAAGCCCGAACCGGTATTGACCTCGGCAATAAAGTGATTCCAACCCCATCCGCGTTTGGATACACAGAACAGCAGATAAATCAAGGAGCCCAGCGGAAGAAATAGATTGCTGACCAAGAAATCTTCCAGATCCAGAATGGATCCGCCAAATATCGCAAAGCCGTCCCAACTCCACAAATTGAATCCTAAAACGCACGGAATAGAAAGCAGGGTGATGAGAATCAGGTTGATTAAACTGGATTTTGTCCGGCTGAATCCAGTTAATTCCATGCAGCAGCAGATAATATTTTCAAATACGGCAAGAACCGTGGAGAGGGCAGCAAACGACATAAATAAAAAGAACAGACTGCCCCACAAATGTCCCAACGACATATTCGCAAAGATATTCGGCAGTGTGATAAAAATCAGGCTCGGACCCGAAGTTTGATCGACATGGTAGGTGAAGCATGCCGGGAAGATAATCAATCCCGCAGTGATCGCCACAAACGTATCCAGCAACACAACACGCACAGATTCCCCTAACAGAGAATGCGTTTTATCAATATAGCTTCCGAAGATAGCCATGGTGCCCATACCGAGACTCAGGGTAAAAAATGCCTGGTTCATAGCGCTGACAATCGTGTTGACAATGCCGACTTCTCGCATGCGGTTCCAATCCGGGATGAGATAAAAACGGAGTCCTTCTTTTGCGCCGGACATGAAGATGCTGTTGACGGCAAGAACGGCCATAATTGCCAGAAGGGCGAGCATCATCCAGGTGGTAATGCGTTCCAGCCCGTTCTGCAGACCCTTCATACACACGATAATACCGATAAAAACAACCAATATCATCCAAAACATCATGCTTCCGGGGTGGGAAAGCATATCCGAAAAGACGTGAGTCACTGCATCAGAATCAATGCCGGACAGCTTGCCAGACAACGTCAGATAGAAATAATGAAGCATCCATCCGGCGACCGTAGTGTAAAACATCATGAGGAGATAGCAGCCGACCAGTGTCAGATAACCATGTATATGCCACTTCTGCCCGGGTTGTTCCAAAGCCTGATAAGCCTTTACTGGGCTCTTCTGACTGGCGCGTCCTACTGCGAATTCCATGCTCATGATGGGTAGGCCGAGTAGGACGAGAAATAGAATATAGAACAGCACAAATGTTCCGCCGCCACCCTGACCAGCAATGTATGGGAACTTCCAGACATTTCCTATTCCGATGGCGCATCCGGCAGATAACAGGATGAAGCCCAGTCGTGATTTTAATTTTTCTCGTTGCATGTAATACCTTCTTCCATTGACACGGGGAATACCAGGACATTCCCTGTGAGATGTTCTACTATTGTATCATAAAGATGGTCAAATTTCTTCATTACTCCCCAATATTTTTCGGAAATTTCCGTAGAGAAATAGGGGAATATGATGAAAATGATTATATAATTTTGTGGAACGTGATCGGTGATTTCATAAATTTCTGAATGAGACAGGGGAAGGGAAACAGTAAGTCCAAGAAGATGAGATAGATTGCCCGTGAAAGAGTTGTAATATTTCGATATTTCGCGTAAAATGATAGAAAGAGGAAAGAATTTTTCACAGAGGGAATCAATTGTGTATTATTGGCATGGAGATTGCTTTTTATGGAAGAAAGAGCATTGCGTATTACGGAAATGTGAGAGTTTTAGACAAAAGGAGACAAATTCATCATGGATTACCGGGAGATAATGGATGTGTTTTCTCAAATCGGTCTCGGTTCTCTGCTGATTTCGGAGGACGACCGAATTTTAGAAGTGAATGATGTGGGGAATCAGCTGCTGCGTGGTGAAGGTGATCTGATAGGAAAAGATTTGAATCAAGTGGCAGCGCCTTTGTGTGAAAGGACAGAGAGTCATGTTTATGCGCGCACAGCATTTGGGGAATATGTGCTGCGATGTACATCACCGAAAACCGTTGAGATTCCGACGGGAACGCGGATGATCGTGTTCCGCAGGGCGACGAATGACGCCTATCATGAGATGTTGATCAGTGTGTTGAATCAACTGAATGAGGCGGTAACGATCTGTGATGAAGAGAGCAGAATCTGCGTGATGAATGATTCTGCGATTCGAATGGAATCGCTCATGATCGAGGACGTGATAGGTGTGGCTGTCGATCATATCTATCAGATGCGGGATGGGGCGGATTTAAGCATTCCGGAGGTCATTCGCACAAAACAGCCACGGCTGAACTGGCGGCAGCATTACACAACCTGTTACGGGAAAAAAATTGATATGGTATCCAACAACTATCCCATTATACGGGATGGACGGGTTCTGGGTGGGTTCAGCATTATGCAGGACTGGAGTACGGTTGACAAGCTGAATCGCCAGATCATAGAATTGCAGGAAAAGGTGCGCAAGTTGGAGTCCCCGGAACACAAAGAGAAAGGGAGCATGCTGCGTGCGCGGTATCGGCTGGAGGATATTGTCTATCTCAGTCAGTCTATGAGCAGCGTGTTGGAGCAGTGCCATATGATTTCCGAGTCCAATTCTTCGGTCATGATTTATGGCGAGACCGGAACGGGCAAGGAAATGATTGCACAGGGGATTCACAATGCGAGTAATCGGGCCAATGGCCCATTCTTGGCAATTAATTGTGCTGCAATTCCGGAGAATCTGCTGGAGAGTATGCTGTTTGGGACAGAAAAGGGAGCGTTCACTGGTGCGACCAGCAGCCCGGGACTGTTTGAACAAGCGGACAAGGGAACGCTGCTCTTGGATGAAATCAATGCGATGAACATCAACATTCAGGCCAAGCTGCTTCGCGTACTGCAGGAAAAAAGTGTTCGTCGTGTGGGAGGTCTGAAGGAAAAACGTGTGGATGTGCGCGTGCTTTCCAATATTAATATGCCCCCATATCAGGCAATTGCAGAAAACAAGCTGAGAAGCGACCTGTTTTACCGTCTGGGAGTCGTTAATATTAACATTCCGCCGCTGCGGGAGCGAACGGAAGATATTCCTCTTCTTGTCAAGAATTTTGTCATGCGATACAACAAAGAATTGTTGCGGAATGTCGGTGAAGTTGCACCGGAAACATTGGATATTTTGTGCCGCTATGCATGGCCGGGAAATGTACGGGAATTGCAGCATGCGATCGAGCACGCCATGAATCTCATCCCGAAGAATACCTCGATCATTACAGCTAAGTATCTTCCGGCACATATTTTGGCCAGCATTCAGACTCCAGCAGAGCATGTAGAAGAGAAAAATGCAGGGAGAGGTATCCCATTGGAAACGACCATTAAACGCATCGAACGAGAGGCGATCTGCCGTGCACTGCGTGAAAATTCAGGAAATGTTTCTGCTGCTGCACGTGATCTGGAAATGAGTCGGCATAATCTTGAATATCGAATCAAACGGTATAAAATTGAACCGAATGAATTTGTATGATCCTGATGAAGAACGGTGTCACTTGGCACCGTTTTTTACTTGCCAGGCGGAAAGACTGTAGAGAACACGCATACAAAAGTAGGAAAATTATGAAATTGAGAAAATGAATTTCAGAATTTTCTGAAAAATTTGAATGATTATGACCTGAATTAGGGCGATGAGGAAGGAGAAAAAGGTGCAGATTGCACAAAATAAAATGAACTATTTTTCGCAATAAATACAAAAAAGAAAAAGGACTATGAGAAATATGAGTTTGGCATGATGCTTGCTACTATATTGGTATCAAGTTCCTTCGATGGGATCAGGGAACAGCATCAGATGATTGACATAGCATAAGGAGGAAGCAAGATGGCTAAGAAGTATATGGAGCGAATCGAAGCCCTGAGACAGCAGTATCTGG
>CAYLXH010000003.1:0-4558 GCA_964387535.1 uncultured Butyricicoccus sp.
GGCTGGATTTTCCGGCGTTTCGCTTGCCGAAAATACCGATATGTACCCGTTCCGATTTTGGGGTATCGTTCATTCCCATGATAATTTCTCCTCTCCACAGTATGGATATGCTGATTGTATTATACGATAGGGATGAGAGAAAAGTAAAGACACCCAAAGGAGTAGAGAACAATGCGGTCGCTTGCATTCGCTTTCGCAATATGCTACGATACCGTCAGGAGAGTGCAAAGGAGAATACGGGAATGAGACGAATTTATATCGCTGGATTTGATGTTTTTTACCCGGATGCCGTGCAGCGGGGAGCAAAAATGAAAATTGCCTGTGCAGAGCACGGGTGGATCGGACTGTTTCCATTTGACAACGAGGCAGACAGCCCCAAGGAAATTTTTGAGGGAAATCTGTCGTTTATTCGTCAGGCGGATACGCTCGTTGCCAATTTAAACCCGTTTCGCGGACAGGAGATGGACAGCGGCACGGCGTTTGAAATTGGATTTGCCCATGCGCTGGGACTGGATATTTGGGGGTATCTTGACGATGATCGACCAATGTGTGACCGTCTGGGGAATGTGGATGCGGATGGATTTCAGGTGGAAAACTTTGGGTATCCGCTTAATCTGATGATTGCGGAGTCGACGCACATTGTGCGCGGGACATTCCGTGACTGTCTAGACGCTATTCAGGCAGCAGAGCGCTGACCGTTCGCGCGCAGTTCCGTAACGACAGCGAGTGATCGCGTTATCCGGGCGGAATTGATGGTGCAGGGAGCGAAATTCTCCCAAACAATCTGAGGACTGTGCGAGCGGACTTCCGTGCTGTGTCATGATGATTCCTCCTTTTTGCTGTTTGCATGGAATGCTCCGTGCGGATAGGATATCCGTTTTCTGGAATGTATATTCTCGCCTGGTTCAGCCAATGCTGAAATAGGGTGAAAACGGATGAAGAAACTGGAGAAAACAGCAACATTGGTCGCACTGGGAAGCTGGGGATACCCACTGCTCGAGATTGCATGGCGCGGCTGGTCACATTGGTCGATGGCGCTGGCCGGAGGAATGTGCTTTGGATTGCTTGGACGGCTTTCTGAGCGAATGAAACAGAAAAACCCGTTTCTGCGATGTGCGGCAGGTTCCATGACGATTACAACGGTTGAATTATTGTTTGGCTGTATCTTTAACCTAGGACTGCACATGAATGTGTGGGATTACTCCGAAGAGATGTGGAATCTGGGTGGGCAAATCTGTATGCGATACAGTATCATCTGGTTTGTGCTCAGCGCACCGCTCATGCGGTTGGCGGACTGGCTGGGCGGTGAAGTACGACAACGGGATAGGATGGGAGAACGACGGCATGCTTCTGGCAATCAACGCACAAAATACGTTTATCACATTGGGATGCTTCCGAAAGGGAGAGCTGAAAACAGTGACCCAGCTGGCGACGGAGCCGCGCCATACTGCTGATCAGTACGCCTGCGCGATTGCGGATTTACTTCGACTGCATCGCGTTGAGCTGGATCAGATCGGCGGGACGGTGTTGTGCTCGGTGGTGCCGGCGCTGAACAATGTTCTGCGCGGCGCGGTGGAGATTTTGTTTCAGTGTCCCATTGTGACCGTATCGGCCGGAGTAAAGACCGGGCTGAATATGAAAATTGACAATCCCCATATGCTGGGCAGCGATTTGGTCAGCCTGGCGGTTGAGGCGGTTTCCCGGGGGAAATTACCCTGTGTGGTGGTTGATTTGGGAACGGCGACGACATTTACGGCGGTCGACAGAAATGGGATCATGGTCGGTACAGCGATTGCACCCGGTGTCCGGCTTGGGCTGGAGGCACTGCGGGAGCATGCGGCGCAGCTGCCGTCCGTTACACTGGATCAGCACGTTCCGTTCATCGGAAAAAATACCATGGATGCGCTCCGCTCCGGGATTTTGAACGGTGCGGCCAGTATGACAGACGGCATGATCGGCCGGATGCGCGAGCTGCTCGGCGAGCCGATGATGGTGTATCTCACAGGGCATTATGCCGGAATGATTCAGCCACTCATGCGGGAAAAGGTGCAGTCAGAGCCGCATTTGGCCCTGATGGGTCTGCAGAAGATTTGGGAACGGAATAAGAAACGCTAGAAATAAAAAAACTCCCAATCGGGAGTTTTTTTATTCTGTTTAAAATATTATGGAGAGAGAATACGGTGCATATCGGGTGGGAGTGGGGCAGTCAGATGGATGTGCTCTCCGGTCAGTGGCTGTACATAGTCCAGCCGACAGCTGTGCAAGGCCTGACGGGCAATGATGCGATCGGACGGATTGTATAAAAAGTCACCGGGAAGTGGATGTCCGATATGCTTCATATGGACACGGATCTGGTGTGTGCGTCCGGTTTCCAGACGGACTGCGGCGAGAGAATAGCCATTGCGGTAGTCGAGCCGCTGGAAATGGGTCACGGCGGGTTCTCCGTGCTCTGCAACCACGCGTTCGATGGTACTGTCATGAGCGCGGGCGATGGGGGCGGAAATCGTACCGGATTCCGGAAGAAGTCCGGTGCAGATGGCACGGTATTCGCGGTGGATGCGGCGTTGGCGCATGGCCTCGGACAGGATGCAGGCAGCGAGCTCATGGCGGGCAAACAGGACAAGGCCGGAGGTGTCGCGGTCCAGCCGTCCGATTGCGTGGGCAGAAAACGGTTCCTTTTCCTGCTGTGCTGCATATGCCAGCGCATTGCACAGGGTGTCGGAATAATGCCCTTGGGAGGGGTGGACAGGAACGCCGGCCGGCTTGTTGAGTACCAGACAATCCGGATCCTCATAGACGATGTCCAACGGCAGCGGACACGCGATGATGTCACTGCTGCGGCGAACAGAAGCCAGATTTACGGTCAGATGTTGGCCGGCAGCGACATGCTCAACGACAAAAACCGGCTCATGGTCTAAACAGATTGAGCCGGATACTTTTTTGAGCTGGATAAGAAGATGGCGGGAGAACCCGACGGCGCGGAGCACCTGGTCAATGCGCAGTCCCTCCTGTTCCGGAGAGATGGTGAGCGAGAGCTGAGTTCGTGTTTTCATGTGGCGAGTGTAGCACAAAATCGGCGGATTGTAAACATTATTATTGTGAAAGATACGGACAAAGGGTATAATAAGAGGACAAATCAAGGACAAGATTGAAATTTGACAGAGGAGAGAATGCGATGAATGAAGAACTGTATCAGCTGTGCTGTGCAGACGGCGTGACCGGATTTGAAGGCAATGCCGCCAAGCTGGCACAGAAGATGCTGGATCCGTATTGTGACCGCACGGAAATTGACGGCAGCGGTTCAGTGCTGGGATGGCTGTCCTGCGGCAAACCGGGTGCCAAAACGGTTCTGCTGGATGCGCATCTGGATCAGATTGGATTCATGGTTACGGATGTGCTGGAGGGCGGTTTTCTGCGCTTTACGCAGGTTGGAGGCGTTGATCCGCGTATGCTGCTCGGCGCGGAGGTGACAATTCTGAGCAATCCACCGCGCTATGGCATGATTTCCTGCACGCCGCCGCATCTGATGAAACCGGGGGAGGAAAACAAAGCCGTTCCGATGGAAGAAATGCTGATTGACACGGGACTGTTGGACGCAGAGCCTGTGATCCGCATTGGCACCCCGATTGTCTTCCGTGAACAGCCGTGTGATCTGCTGGGCGGTCAGATGAGCGGAAAGTGTTTGGATGACCGCGCCGGATTTTATGCGATTGTGCAGGCGGTGAAGCAGCTCAAGGAGTATGACCGAAAGGTAGATCTTGTGATTTGCGGTTCCACCCATGAGGAGACCGACTCGTTTGGCGCGATTACCGCTGCGTTTCGGCTTCGACCGGATTACGGCATTGCCGTGGATGTGACGCACGCGGATACGCACGATGCGCCGTCGGAGGAGACGTTTTCCATGGGCAATGCAGTGATTGGGGTGGGGCCCAATATGCATCGAGGGCTGACCGAACAAATTATCCGGACAGCGCGGGCCTATGAGATTCCGTATGAGATTGAGGTCATGGAGGGAAGCACGGGCACCAACGCATGGGATATGCAGGTTGTCCGCAATGGCATTGCCATGGCAGTGCTGTCCATCCCACTCAAGTACATGCACACACCGATTGAGACCATCCAGACATCGGATGTGGATGCGGTGGCCACTCTCATCGCGACATTTCTCAAGCATTTTGACGGGGAGGTGAGCAGATCGTGATTGCGGTGTTGAAAAAGCTGTGTGAGCTGCCGGGGCCGTCCGGATGGGAGGACGCGGTGCGTGAGTATATCCGACAGGAGGCGGAGCCGGTTGCCGATGAGATCCGGGAGGATAGCATGGGAAATCTCATGGTGTTCCGACGGGGGCGCATGCCCTGTGCGCACACCGTGATGCTGTCAGCTCATATGGATGAGGTCGGCGTGATCTGCCGCGGGTATACAGATGACGGCTGTATCCGGTTTGGTTTTGTCGGCGGAGTGGATCCGCGCGTTGTCATCGGACGACGGATTCGCTTTGGCGATATCCGCGGTGTGGTCGGCATCAAGGCGGTTCATCTGACGACGCGGTCAGAGCGTG
>CAYLXH010000003.1:4568-44798 GCA_964387535.1 uncultured Butyricicoccus sp.
GATGCCAAAAACAAAGAGTCTCTACATTGATATTGGCTGTTCAGATAAAAAATCCGCTGCGAAAAAGGTACCACTCGGCACATATGGTGTGTTTGACTCGCAGTGTGTGGAGTTCGGCGATGGACTGCTCAAGGCCAAGGCGATTGATGATCGCGTGGGATGCGCCGTACTTTTGACCATTCTCAAGGAGCAGCCGGCGATTGACACGTGGTTTGTCTTTTCCACTCAGGAGGAAGTCGGGCTGCGCGGTGCACGGTGTGCGGCGTATGAACTGAAGCCGGATGTGTGTCTGGTGCTGGAGGGAACGACGGCGGCCGATTTGGCGGAGGTAGAGGAACACCGTCAGGTGTGCGGCTTGCGCAAGGGGCCGGTCATCGCATTTATGGATCGGACGACGATTTATGACGAGATCATTTGTGCAGCACTCAGAACGTGTGCGGATCAGATGGGAATTCCGTGGCAGACAAAACACCGGATTGCCGGCGGTACGGATGCCGGACGGATTCATCTGACACGGGAGGGCGTACGGGTCGGCATTGTGTCTGCTCCGGTTCGCTACATTCATTCTCCCTCTTGTGTGGCGGCCATTGAGGATATGAATCATATGCTGGTGTTGACACGCCGGTTTCTGGAATATGTAGGAGAGCAACATGAAATTTGATATCATAGAACAGTTTCGTGCGGCATCGACGGCATTTGGCCCGTCCGGCCGCGAGCAGGACGTGATTGCATGTTTGGATCACATGATTGCAGCGCATGTACCGAATGTAGACGCGTGGGAGCGCACAGTGGATATGATGAACAACCTGTGCTATCATCGCAAGGGAACGGGGAGACGGGTTCTGCTGAGCGCACACATGGATTCGGTGGGTATTGTGGTGACGCACATTGATCCCAAAGGATTTGTCCGCTTTGCCTGTGTCGGCGGGCTGCTAGTGGGTGATCTGATTGATCGTGCGGTACGCTTTGCCAACGGCACGCGCGGTGTGATCTCGTTTGAGGAAAAGACCCCGCGGAAGGAACTGGGGATGGAACAACTGTTTCTGGACATTGGTGCGTCAAGTCGGGAGCAGGCGGAACAGCGCATCCATGTGGGCGATTTTGCCGTGTACTGCGGAGAAATTTTTGCACAGGATAGCATCCTCTGCGGTCCGTATCTGGACAACCGCATTGGCTGCATTACGCTGATTGCTGCGATGAGTCAGTTGGAAGACACGGCGTGTGATCTGACGGTTGTGTTTACTTCGCAGGAGGAAGTGGGACTGCGCGGCGCACAGACAGCCGCATTTGCCGCGGCACCGGAGATTGCCCTTGTGGTTGATGTGACGGATACCGGAGACCTGCCGGGCTGCAAGCATCCGATGTCGGTCAAGTTGGGCGGAGGTCCGGCGGTCAAGGTGATGGACCACTCGGTGATTTGTGACATTGGTGTGCGCGATGTATTATATCGTACCGCGGATCGCCTGGGTATGACGGTCCAGCACGAGATTATGGAATTGGGGGGAACGGACACCGGCGTGATTCAGCGCTCGCGCGGCGGGGTGCGTGTCGGAGCGGTCAGCATTCCCTGCCGATACATTCACTCCGCGCAGGAGATGGCTGCGGTGTCCGACATTGAGCAGGCGGCAGAATTGATTGCGGCCGTTGTATCGGATGGCCTGGATAAAATTTAGAATGACTCTTTTTTTCCTGTAACTGATATGCTATAATCAGTTCAGAATGCTCGGAGTATTCGTTTGACATAGTATTTGATAGTTTGGAGGGTTCCTTTTATGAGTCAAGTGACAATTTCGGAGTCGGTGCGCTATATTGGAGTCGATGACAAGACGATTGATTTATTTGAAAGCCAGTATGTGGTTCCCAATGGTGTTTCGTACAATTCGTATGTGATTTTGGACGAAAAGATCACCGTTATGGACACGGCGGATCGTCGTGCGACAGAGCAGTGGCTGGCAAATCTGGCAGCGGTGCTGGGAGAACAGAAACCGGCATATTTGGTTATCTCTCATCTGGAGCCGGATCATGCGTTCAATATCCAGCGACTGGTAGAGATGTACCCGGAGATGAAACTGGTGGTCAATGCCAAGATTCTGAATATGATACCACAGTTCTTTGAGATTGAGAATCTGGCAGACCGTGCGGTTGTCGTCAAGGAAGGGGACGAGCTGAACATTGGCGCGCATACCCTGCAGTTCTTTATGGCACCGATGGTTCACTGGCCGGAGGTTATGGTTACATATGAGCAGACGGAAAAGATTCTGTTCTCGGCAGACGGTTTCGGCAAGTTTGGTGCACTGGATACGGATGAGGACTGGGCCTGTGAAGCTCGCCGCTATTATATGAACATCGTTGGCAAGTACGGCGTACAGGTGCAGGCACTGCTGAAGAAGGCGGCGACTCTGGATATTCAGACGATCTGCCCGCTGCACGGTCCGATTCTGAAGGAGGATCTCGGCTACTATATCGGAAAATACCTGACGTGGAGCAGCTATGAGCCGGAGAACGAGGGTGTCGTTGTCGTCTATGCTTCGATTCATGGCAATACTGGAAAAGCAGCGAAGAAGCTGGCGGAACTGCTGGAGCAGAAGGGCGCAAAGAAGGTTGTTGTCTATGATCTGAGCCGTTCGGATATGGCGGAAGTTATTGAGGATCTGTACCGTTACGACAAGGCGGTTCTCGCGAGTGCAACCTATGATGCGGGATTGTTCCCGGTTATGCAGGATCTGCTGTATCATCTGAAGCTGAAGAATTTCCAGAATCGCAAGGTTGGTCTGATTCAGAACGGTTCGTGGGCTCCGATGGCGGGCAAGCTGATGACCGCAGAGCTCGAGGCGATGAAGAACATCACGCTGGTAGAGCCGATGGTCACGATCAAGTCCGCGATGAAGCCGGAAACCGTCACGGCTCTGGACGAGCTGGCGGACGCAATGCTGGCGGATTAAACGAAATGATGACAGAATGCGTGCTGCACAGAAGTTTCTGTGACACGCATTCTGCTTTTTTTTCAGCTTTTTTGTGATTTGCCGTGATTTTCTGTGGATTTTATTGTATACTGTTGAAGAAGATGATGGAAGAGGCAGAACGGCAGGGAAGCCTCGAAATGAACAGGAGGATAGGTTAGCTACTATGAAGCATCAGACCTTATGCGAACTGTTCCGCAACAAAGAACAGTATCTCAATCAGGACGTGCAGGTGAAGGGCTGGATTCGCAATCACCGCAAACAGAAAACATTTGGTTTTATTAACTTCTATGACGGCACCTGCATGGAGCAGCTGCAGATTGTTTATGATAATATGATGCCGGGGTTTGAGGAAGCCAAAGCGCTGGGCAATGGTGCGGCGATTGTCGTCAATGGCACGTTTGTACCGGGGAATAAGCCGGATACGGTGGAGCTGCATGCCTCCGGCATTTCGCTGGAGGGAAGCTCTCCGGAGAATTATCCGCTGCAGCCAAAGAAGCATTCGCTCGAGTTTTTACGGGAGATTGCCTATCTGCGCCCGCGCACACGTCTGTTTCAGGCGGTATTCAAGGTGCGCAGTGTGGCGTCCATGGCAGTGCACGAGTACTTCCAGTCCAACGGCTATGTCTATGTTCACACGCCGTTGATTACGGGTAATGATGCCGAGGGAGCGGGAAACACGTTTCAGGTGACAACGCTACCGCTCGGGGAAAAGCCGGACTATGCCAATGATTTCTTTGGGAAAAAGACACAGCTTGCGGTGTCGGGACAGCTGGAGGCGGAGACTTTTGCGATGGCATTCAGCCGTGTCTACACGTTTGGTCCGACGTTCCGCGCGGAAAACTCCAATACCAAAACCCATATGGCCGAGTTCTGGATGATTGAGCCGGAGCTTGCGTTCTGCGATTTGGATGAGCTGATGGACATTGAAGAGGATTTCCTCAAGTCGGTGGTCAAGACAATATTGGACAAATGTCCGGATGAGCTGGCGTTCCTCGGTTCGTTTAACAAGACCGACCTGATCGGTAAGCTGACCACGCTGCTCAACTCGAATGTGGCGCGTGTGACGCACAAGGATGCGATTACGATTCTGAAAAATTCCGGGGAGACATTTGAGTTCCAGCCGGAGTATGGGGAAGATCTTGCCAAGGAGCATGAGAAGTATCTGACGGAAGTCCACTTCCAGTCCCCGGTCTTTGTCTACGACTGGCCGAAGGACATCAAGGCATTTTATATGTACCAGAATGAGGACGGAGAGACGGTGGGCGCTGTCGATCTGCTGGTTCCGGGAGCCGGTGAGTTGATGGGCGGAAGTCAGAGAGAGCACCGCTTCGAACGGCTGGAGGCGCGGATGAATGAGCTGAACATTTCGCCCGATCAGTTGGACTGGTATCTCAATCTGCGCAAGTTTGGTACGTGTACGCATGCAGGATTCGGTATGGGATTTGAGCGTTTGGTGATGTACGTTACCGGTATGGAAAATATTCGTGATGTCATTCCCTATTACAGAACCCCGCAGAACTGTGAATTTTAACAGCACCAGCAAAAAGTGGCATGCAGGACACAGCATGCCGCTTTTTTCGCAGTTTTGTCGAGAGGGATATTGACAGAAACACAAAGGGAGCATATAATGACACTGTATAGCAGGCAAACCAATGATGAAGACGAGTAGCCGGTACAGGAGACCTTCAGAGAGCCTCGGGTGGTGAGAGCGAGGTGGAGAATGGCCGGGGAATGGACTTCAGAGGGCAGTCTGAAATCGTCGGGATTCCGATGAGAGTAGGAACTGACGGGAACCCACCCGTTATCCATCGGGGCACGCTGGATTGGCGTGTAAGCGAGCGAGTGTTTGTACACTAAGATGAGTGGTATCGCAGAGGTAACAGGAGCCTTTGTCTCATAATATGAGGCAAAGGCTTTTTTTGTATGGTTCTGTCTGCTGCTCACGGTGCGATGACAGGGAATATTTTTCTGGTATTTATGGAGGAAATTATCATGAAACAGTATGTAACGGCAAAGCAGATGTTGGCAATGGCAACCGCGGCATGTTTGGGTGTGACGATGGCCGGCTGCTCCAGCAGCACTAAGAGCGCAGCGGGGTCTGCGGCGGGAAACGAAACGGAGAGTCTGAACATTGCAGTGGTCAAGCAAATGGACCACGCATCACTGGACGAGATTGCAGATGCAGTCACGGCAGAGCTGGATGCGATTGCTGAGGAAAATGGTATTTCGATTGAGTACGAGGTCTATTCCGGACAGGGAGAGCAGAGTACATTGAAGCAAATCGGCGATCAGGTTGTTTCGGAAGATGTGGATGCCATTATTCCGATCGCGACGCTTGCCGCTCAGGTTATGACGACCTGTGCCGAAGATGCAGATATCCCGGTGGTCTATGCGGCGATCTCGGATCCGGAAGCTGCGGAACTGACGGAGATTGATTATGTCACCGGAACGAGTGATGCGTTGAACACAGAGTTTATCCTGGATATGATGCTTGCACAAAATCCGGAGACCAAGAAGGTCGGGTTGCTGTACTCGCTCTCCGAGGCGAATTCCAAGAAACCGATCGAGGAGGCCAAGGAATATCTGGACGAGAAAAACATCACGTATGTTGAGGCAAATGGTAATACGAACGATGAAGTGATTGCTGCGGCCAGCACACTGGTAGCGGAGAAGGTGGATGCTATTTTTACTCCGACAGACAATGTTGTCATGGCAGCGGAACTGGCCAACGCCGAGACATTCATCGAGGCAGGAATTCCGCACTATACGGGTGCCGATTCCTTTGTCCGTAACGGCGCCTTTGCCACTTGCGGTGTCAACTATACGGATCTCGGCACAAAGACCGCAGATCTGGCATATCAGGCTGTGACTGAAGGCATGGATGGTCTGGAGGATTATTACAAGATGGATGGCGGTATCATCACGGTCAATACCGAAACCGCCGAGGAAATGGGTCTGGATTACTCGGTATTTGCCGACATGGGTGAGCTGGTCGAGGTAACCACAACAGAGGAGTAAGGTATGATATTTGTCGTTCAGACAGCGTTGAATCTTGGATTTGTTTATGCCCTGGTTTCGATGGCGTTGTTTTTGAGCTATCGGATTTTGGACATTGCCGATTTGACAACGGATAGTGACTTTGTTTTGGGGATGGCAGTGTCTGTGTCGCTGGCGGCGGCCGGACACCCGTTCCTGGCCCTGCCGGCCGCGATGCTGGCTGGTGCCTGTGCCGGTTTTGTGACGGCATTTCTGCAGACCAGGCTGGGGGTTCCCTCCATTCTGGCGGGCATTGTGACGAACACCGGTTTGTACACGGTAAATCTTATGGCAATGGGATGGTCGTCCAATGTGAGTCTGCTCAAGCAGGAAACGATTTTCACGCTGTTTCGTGAGACCGGCATTGGCGGAGCATGGTATGAAATGGTTCTGAATGCGGTGGTGGTACTGGCAGCCGCTCTTCTGATGATTTGGTTTATGAAAACGCGCATTGGCCTTTCGATTCGGGCGACCGGAGATAATATGGATATGGTGCGTGCGTCGTCCATCAATCCGACGTTTACGATTACGCTGGGACTGTGTATTGCCAATGCGCTGACGGCAGTGTCCGGCGCGTTGGTGGGACAAATGCAGAAGTCGGCGGACATCAACGGAGGAACCGGCATCGTTGTCGTGGGATTGGCGTGCCTGATTATCGGTGAGACCATTCTCGGCAAAAAATCCATTCCCCGAAATGTGCTGGCGGTTATTGTCGGAAGTATTGTGTACCGTCTGATCTACGCCGTTGTTTTGAAAACGCATATTGTGCCGATTGAGTGCTTGAAGCTTCTCACTGCGGTGATCGTCGGTCTTGCGATTGCGATGCCGGCACTGAAGAGCGGTGTTGGGTTTTATCGGAAAAAGTACGCCGCAGGGAAACGGAGAGGGGCGGGAACATCATGTTGACGATCAATCATATTTCCAAGACCTTTAATCCCGGTACCATGAATGAAAAGACGGCGATTTCCGACCTGTCACTGCATCTCGCGCCGGGTGATTTTGTCACGATCATTGGCTCTAACGGAGCGGGAAAATCGACGCTGTTCCACGCTATTGGCGGTAGCTTTTATGTCGATGAAGGCGAGATTTTTCTGGATGGACAGAATCTCACATTTATGCCGGAGCACAAGAGAAGTAAAATGATTGGGCGATTGTTTCAGGATCCGCTGAAGGGAACGGCGCCGCATATGACGATTGAGGAGAATTTGGCGCTTTCCTATCTGCGCAGTGTGAGAAAGCACGCGCCGTTCAGCCGCATTAGTGCAAAAGAACGGGAGACCTTCCGGGAACGACTGAGTCTGTTGAATATGGGACTGGAGGACCGGATGACACAGCCGGTGGGTTTGCTCAGCGGCGGACAGAGACAGGCACTGACCTTGTTGATGGCGACAATTGTGACACCGAAGCTGCTGCTTCTGGACGAACATACGGCGGCGTTGGATCCGGGAACAGCGGCAAAGGTATTGGAGCTGACGAAGAACATTGTCGCGGAAGACGCTATCACCTGCATGATGGTAACGCACAACATGAATCAGGCGCTGGAGCTTGGCAATCGGACGCTCATGATGGCGGACGGCAATATCGTGTTGGACATTTCCGGAGAGGAACGCGAAGGGATGACGGTGGACGGATTGTTGGAGCGGTTTCGAATTGGCACGGGACACGAGATGGAAAATGACCGTATCCTTCTCTCGGTGCAGCAAAATTGAATGTAAGAAGCCAACAGAGCGCGCGGTAAAACATACCAGTATGGTCTGGGAGATGTTTTGCGGCGCGCTTTTTTCTTGACGTTGTTCCAGGTATCCTACATAATAGAAGTACTAGTCTATACTGACAGAACGGAGAGGAACTATGAGACGAGCAAAGAAAAGAAATGTATGGGGGCTGGGGGCCTGTCTGCTGGTTGGGATGCTTGCTGGATGCGGCGCAGCAACCGGGGAGGAAACGACCGGAAGTTCTGGGGCTGGTTCTGCAGTGATGGAGCAGGAACAGCAAGCAGAGACGTGGGAACTGGGACCGACGGTTTGCATTGACGGTGAGAAGATGGAGTCGGACAGCATCGTGCAGCATGAAACGATCATGGTTTCCGCGGAAGAGTTCAGCGACCGCATGCAGGCGGAGTATCGGTTTGATCCGGACACGGGAGCGCTGGACCTCCAATGGAATGACCGGACGGCAGAGTTGACGCTGGATCAGACAGGAGCGGTTCTCAATGGGGAAGACGTGGAGCTGGAAGCACCGCTTCTGGTGGAGGATACGGTGTATATCCCGGCGGAAGAGGTGGCGGAAGCCTTTGCGGCGGACGCCAGAACCTATCATAAGGCGCTGTATATCACACCGTACGCCGGAGACTGGGAGGTTCCGGCAGGATATGATGTGCCGGTTTTGATGTATCATGCGGTCAGTGATGAGATCTGGGGCGGGGACGAACTGTTTGTCAGCCCGTCGGACATGGAGGCACAGCTGGCTTATTTGAAGGAAAACGGCTACACAACGATTACCTTTGAGGATTTGTATCACATTGATACGATTGAAAAGCCGGTTATCCTGACATTTGATGACGGATATGATGACAACTATGAAAATCTGTATCCGCTTCTTCAGAAATATGACTGCAAAGCGACGGTATTTATGGTTGCCGGACGGATTGGTTCCGCCGAGACACATAAAATGACCGCAGAGCAGCTGCAGGAGATGTCAGAATCCGGCCTGGTTTCTATCCAAAGCCACACATTGACCCATGAGCAGCTGGGGTTACTGTCCCGAAAGGATCAGAAAGCGCAGATGAAGCAGGCGTCCAATGCCCTGTTGGAGTGCACGGGAAAATATCCCTTTGTATTGTGTTATCCAAACGGAAGCTACAATGATGACACATTGGACATTGCTCCCAAGTACTATCATTTTGGAATTAAGATTAACGGTGGTTTGTATCACACGGAAGATGATCCCCTGTTGGTCAGCCGATACTATATTTCCCGTTATACGGATTTATCCACGTTTGCATCCTATCTCGGATAATGCAATCCCCCTCGGCAGCACACAATCGCTGCCGAGGGGGATGTATTTATGAAAGTTTGTGTTCTCTGGCATAATAAAAGATATATTGCTGGTAGACGCCGGCATACGGACTGTTGGAAAAACGGGAGAGGTCGCCGGGATAAAAGGCGGCAGCTTTTTTCATCCAGGTGTCCACAGGAAAGGCGTCAAGTTTGTGAAGGCCAAACAGCAGGAAGCAGTCAGCGACTTTGCGCCCGACTCCGTGCAGCTGCATGATTTCGCGGCGGGCGCGGTCGGTGTCCATGGCGGACAGAGCGGCGAAGTCCAGAGAACCGTCGCACACGGCGCGCGCCGCGGAAATCAAATAGGGAGAGCGGTAGCCGGCACGCAGAAATTCCAGATCAGCGCGTTCGAATGAGGCAAGCCGTTCCGGAGCAGGAAAGGAGTACAGAGTGTGTCCGGAAAATGATATGGGATCCCCAAGCGTTGTGCACAAACGGGTGAGGATGCTGCGGATACGGGGAATATTGTTGCACTGGGAGATAAGAAAAGAACAGAGTGCTTCCCAAGGCTCCTGCCGCAAAATGCGGATTCCGCGTCCAAATGCAGCAGCTGCCGTGGTAAACGGATCAACAGAGAAAGACGTACCGATGAGGTCGTAATCCAGTTCTGCGTCAAAATAATTGCTCCACAACGAATGTGTCCCGGGCAATGTGTGGAGGAAGAGAGCACCATCGGTGTCGACGACACGGGCGGGGATACCGCGTACGATACCAAGCCAGCTTCCGTCAGACTGGGGTTCCCAGCGAAAACACTGTCCGCAGTCGAGTGTGCGCGGAGCGGAAAAGTGTCCGCAAAGAGGAAGGTGGATTGGGGTGGGAGACTGCTTCATGAGGATTCCTCCATGATTGTAGGGTGATGAACTGATGGTAGCACAGAAATTCATGAAAGGCAATGGGAGAAACGGTTTCCTGCTGTTTTTCGATACAGCTGTTTGATTGTGAAACAAATACATCGGACAATTTTGTTGAATTAGACCTGTTATAGACGAAAAAAGTGTGATATAATAAATTGGATTTAGTTTGGAAAGAGGTGATTCCGTGACGGAGCAGCGTGATACTTCGGAATATAACTGGAACCGGAGCGAGAACAAACGGCTGCATGTCATTTATGATGAAAGCATTGCGCAGCGTCCGGGATTCAGTGAGCATACAGCGCGTGGTATCCATGGAGCGGGACTCAACCGGCGTGAACGCAATCAACGGCGCCGCAGACGTACGGCAAAGCGAACGATAGGTATATTAGCGGCACTGGCAATCTTTTTTTCCAGTATGTACTGCTTTCTGGTGTATTCCAGCATCCCGTTTATCGAGAAATGGAGAACCATTTACATCGAGACTGCCATGGGCACAATGACACATCATTGGCTTGCGGAAGCATTTATTCCCCAAAATGTTATTGACAGCGTAATGAACAGCCGAACTGCAATTGAAGAAGAGCAGAAAGGCCTGTCCAGTTCGTGGAGCCTTGACACGGAAGACTTTGTGGACTATACACAGGCGATCCGGCCTTGGTCTGAACTGAAGGCAGAATTCAGCACGTATTATTCGGAAATTGATTGGGATACCATGGAGGCGTACCTGAATGAGCATGGGGACGAATGCATTGACAGTGAAGGGTATCTCTACATTGACGAAGCAGATTATAATGACGAGGATACCGGCATCCGCACAGTAGAAGGGGATCCGGTTTGCGTGATTGATACCCGCAACGGCATTGTCATTGTCACGTTGAAGGGAGATTCCTATTACGGCAAAATGGCGCTGGTGAAATGTGCCTCTCAGGTCAGTGTGGCGGCAAGCGAATGGCTGGGTTCGGCAGGCGAATTTGTGGAAGAAATTGTACAGGATCATGATGCGATTCTGGGAATTAACGCCAGCGGCTTTTACGATCCGAATGGTACGGGCAACGGCGGAGAGGCGTATGGGATGATTTTTTCCGGCGGAAAGCGCTTACGCGGACGTGAGGGCTGTTCCATGAAGGTAATCAGCATCAGTGAGGATGACCGGCTGAATGTTTCCGACAAAAAGCCGGACAATGCGCGGGAGGCCGTACAGTTTGATCCCGTGCTGATTTTGGATGGAGATCTGCTGATCAGCGGCTCATCCGGCTGGGGCCTTCAGCCGCGTTCGGTGATTGGACAGACACGGGACGGCCAGATTATGCTGGCGGTTGTGGATGGACGACAGCCGGGCTATTCTGTTGGCATTACGCTGGGTGATTTATCGGATATTTTGTATAAATATGGTGCTTTTGAGGCGTGCAATCTGGATGGAGGTTCGTCGTCTCTGATGTATTATGACGGGCGGTCGATCACACGGTCGTCGTCGGCGGATCCGGAGCGCGGACGCCACGTGCCGGACGCATGGATTGTTTCAAAAGCGGGATCGTAGTGACGTACTGTTTGATTCCATGAATACAGTGCGGGAAAGAGAGAAGCGGATGGCAGCTGAATCCTATCGGAATGAGTTCCAGATGACAGATGAAATGCTGGATGAGTATCTGGAAGTGGTTCTTCGACGAAGACCGTGGAAGGGTGGTGCTGTTGTCGCAGTCATTGCGGCGCTGGCAGCCGGAAATTCTTTGCGCAACGGAAATCTCGCCTCGGCGCTGGTCTTTTTTCTGTGTCTTTTCATCGTCGTGACCGCGTTGTTGGTGACACCGAATCGGGCGAGAAAGGCGGCATTGCAGCAGAAAGGCAAGGCCGCTCCGGTTTGTGTGATGCTGGGAGATCATATTGACCATATCGTTGGTGGAGAAAAACGGAAGACAGAGTATAAGGATATTACCGCAATTTATTACCTGTCCCATGTCTGGGTTCTGACATCGGGAAAAGGTCAGCATATTTTGATAGAGCCGCATTCTTTTGCAGAGGGGCAGCCGGAAGAAGTTTGTCGCTTTTTGGAAGAACGCTGCGGCGGTGCAGCGCTTCATCGTGTTGAATCAGACTGAGAAAAATTGCATAAGGAACCATATCGAGTGGGGACACCGGGAGACTGGATGTTCCCACTTCTTTTATGCCGTGA
Source organism: uncultured Butyricicoccus sp. (assembly GCA_964387535.1). Classification (GTDB taxonomy): domain Bacteria; phylum Bacillota; class Clostridia; order Oscillospirales; family Butyricicoccaceae; genus Butyricicoccus_A. The sequence goes on from CAYLXH010000003.1 coordinate 16,651, forward strand.
TTCTGGTTGTGATAGGAATGCAGGACGAGTGGGCTGAATAGGATAAATAACGGAAAAGAAGGGCAAACAGACGCAGGGTTCGCCGTGAATTGCGGCGGAACTATGGCATTCTAACGAGAGAAGCGGAAAAAGGAGGTGAAAAAAACGGAGAATACTGTTATACTGGTATCAGCAGGGACTGTTCCTGGAAAACGCAGTGCACAGACTGCACAGAGTGAGCTCTATGCAAGAGCGCTGCAAAAAGTCGGTGCGATTGCTGTACTGGACGGCGGATGCGGTGACCCCATGGCCTTGGCGGAACGTATGGACGGTCTGGTATTATCGGGCGGTGGTGATATTCATCCCGCCTACTATGGTCAGATCATCAGCGGACAGGCTATGAGCGTTGACGAACAGCGGGACGAACGGGAGCGGGAGCTGCTGCGTTGCTTTTGTGAGCAGGAAAAACCGGTTCTCGGCATTTGTCGAGGCCTGCAGGTGATTGATGTCTTCTTTGGAGGAACGCTGTTTCGAGAACTGGGAACTGCACACCTGCATGAGAGCACAATTCATACCGTGATTACAGCGGAGAGTGGAAGCCTGCGGGACTTACTCGGGGAAAGTATAGCGGTCAACAGCTATCACCACCAGGCAATCCGCACGTTGGGGCGAGGCCTGATTGTGACAGCGGTGAGTGAGGCGGATGGCGTGATTGAGGGAATTGAACACGAGACTTTGCCGGTCACAGCGGTGCAGTGGCATGCGGAGAGGATGATGGAAGGAGTTTGTCGGGATACCAAAATCTCGATGCGGCCATTGTTTGAGCAATTTGTCTCGCGGATCAGGCAGTGTGCAGCAGTAGTTTGAGATGGGAGACGACAGAAGATGGAACGAGGAATCCGGCTGATCAACTTGGAGGAAGATAAGCCAACGGTGGCACAGGCGCTCAACCGGTTGCAGTTGGAACTCAAGCTGGCCAGACGACAGCAGATACAGACGTTAAAAATTATTCACGGATTCGGATCGACAGGAAATGGCGGGAAAATTCGAGTTGCAGTGCGGAAGGAACTGGAAGCATTGCAAAAGCGAGGCGCCGTTGGACTGGTGATCCCGGGAGAAAAGCTGACAATCTTTGAGGAAAACACAAGGATGCTTCTTCGGCAGTGTCCTGCGTTCCGCAAGGATTCAGATATTGACAGACACAACAATGGAATTACCGTTGTACTGTTAAAACAATCCAATCACTGAAAGGAGAATGATGGTATGCTTACAAGAGCGGATGAAAGAAAAAAGGATGTTGTGGAAAACCTGCGGGGCGGACAGGGAGCCGTAGAGCGTCAGCATTTGGTGCTGCCGGAGGATTCCTGCGGTAAGTTTAAGATGTGTTCGATTCTGACACTGGAGCCGGGCGTTTCCATTGGCGAACATCCCCATATTCAGGATGCAGAGTACTGCTACATGATGGAGGGAGAATTGACCATTCTGGACAATGGGAAGGAGTACAAGGTGCATCCGGGTGACGCATGGTTCTGCGGCGGCGGTGCAGCACATTTTTCCCGTAATGACTCCGATAAGCCGGTTGTGTTTATGGCAATTATTGTGGAATAATTAGATGAAATAAAAAGACATTCGAAATGAGGGTCTGTCAAGCAGCAGGAACGCCGGAATGAGCAAGGCTTCATTCCGGCGTTCCTGTCCGTAAGTAATCGATATCGTTGTTTTCCTGTTCTATGTACGTTTACAGCTATTTTGCTGTAAAAAATTTCAGCATGTCATGTTGCCGCGTGCCGTCAAACATGGAGAGGAAGCGATAAATAATCATGCATGCTTATCCCAAGGCCTGTAGCTACGCAGCCCGAAAATAGGAAGATAAATACAAGGATAAGAATCAGGACGCAAAAATAGGAGCGTGCAAAGTTTCGAAGATTGATCTTGTTGGTCCCGCCGAATGCGAAGATGCACAGGCAGATCAGACCGACGATAGGGATGGCAAACAGAAGCTGGTACCCGAAGTAACCCCACATGGAAATCGGAGTGTAATCCTTTCCGTTTATGATAAAGTTGGGTTCATGGGAAGAATATGCAGCGTTCCAGTTGGCTTCATTGTGAGAGGCCTGCGTATGATGCTGTTGTGAGGCAGACAATCTGCTTCCACATTTCTGACAGTAGTTGGAATCTGGCTCGTTGTCAAAGCCACAATATGGACAGTTCATGGGGCATGATCCTTTCTTTGTTGTATAGCGGAGAGATACCGTAAAACTCCCGCCGCTCCGGAGAACAGCGGGAGTAAATACGATGTTTAGTTTACCGTGACAGTGGCGTATTGTACACCGAGTTCGTTACAGCGATCATGGTCGGCAACGTAGATATCAATGTGATTTCCTTTGATCGCGCCGCCGCAATCCTCTGCGATAAAATCACCGAATCCGGCAATATGTACGGTGGAACCATAGGGAATGACCGTCGGGTCCACAGCAATGGTGCGTCCTTCCTGTGCGGTGGTTCCGGTTGCGGTCAAAGTACCCCATTGCTCGGAGCAGATGGTACAGCCGCAATAGAATGTCAGCTTAAACTGACCTAAATTGGTGCCGGACAGAGAATTCGAACTGAAATTCGCAGAGGGAATCAGTGCATTGGTTCCGGTTGGAGTGCTGATCACAGAGTTCTGTGCCGCCATGGGTGTGGTGACCTGTCGAAGGAATTTTTTATAGATATAGCCTTCTTTGGACCCATAGGAGACCTTGAGCCACTCTCCGTCTTTTGACATCTTAATGGACTGCACTTTGGCACCGGACTTTACGATTTTTACGGTGTTGGAAGAAACACTGGGATGCTGACGGAGATAAACCATGGCGGTTGTCTTATAAGCAGAGGAAGCAAACGCACTGGTCATCAGTGTGACTGCGGTGAGAGCAGTCAGCAAAGAAGCACGAAGCACTCTGGAAATGCGAAACTGCATGCAAATCGTCCTTTCTATCACATGCTCTGTCAATCGATGACAGAGATAGAATACTATATGAATATCTACATGATACCAGAGAAAGGACAAAATGTCAAAGAAAACCGCATATTAGTGACGAAATACGACACGTGCGGCATCGACCGAGGCCTTGGCGTCGCGACAGTAAAAGTCCGCTCCGATGGATTTGGCGTATTCGGGGGTGAGGACCGCTCCGCCCACCATGATTTTTCCGGTGTAGCCGGCATCACGCAGGGCGGTGATGGTATCTGCCATTGCACCGAGTGTAGTGGTCATCAATGCACTCAGCCCGACCAGTTGGATGTTCTGCTCCATCGCTGTCCGGACAACCACTTCCGGTGGAACATCACGGCCGAGGTCGATCATATGATACCCGTAATTTTCCATCACGACTTTGACGATGTTTTTTCCGATGTCATGAATGTCGCCCTTTACCGTGGCAAGAATCACCGAATCGGAGGACGGCTGTGCCGTCCCGCTCTGTACAAAGCTGTTTCGAACGACATCAAAGCCAAAGCTGGCGGCTTCTGCGGAGCGGATGAGCTGCGGCAAAAAGATTTTATTCTGTTCAAACAGGTCACCAACGACATCCAATGATGGAATGAGATGTTGGGAAACGACGTCCAACGGGGCGACAGTTTCCAACAGACGGCGTGTTGCTGCGGCACATTCCTCGCCGAGGCCTTTGAGGACAGCAGTGCCAATGTCCATTGTTTTTTCCCCTTCCTGCGGGGCAGAGGGGGCATCTACGGGAACGGCATACCGTTCGATATAATTGACACAGCCGGGGTCGCGCTGATGCAGCAGATTGTGGACATCGACCGCCTGCATCATTGCTGGCAGATTGGGGTTGATGATGGGAAAATCCAGCCCATCATGTAAGGCGAGCGCAAGAAACTGTGCGTTTACCTTAATGCGCTGCGGCAGGCCAAACGAAATATTGGATACGCCGAGGCAAGTCTTGACCCCAAGTTCCTGCTTGACACGCCGAAGGGCCTCCAATGTCTGTATAGCCCCAGCCGGTTCGGAGGATACAGTGAGGGTCAGGCAGTCAATGGCGATGCGATACGGTGGGATTCCATATTGTGCAGCGCGATCAACAATCCGGCGTGCGATGGCAACACGGCCGTCGACAGAATCCGGAATGCCCTGTTCATCCAGCGTTAAACCGACAACCATGGTTCCGTATTTGGCTACAAGCGGAAGAATGGAAGTCAGGCTCTGTTCTTCACCATTCACGGAGTTGATCATCGGGACACCGTTATAGCAGCGCAACGAGGCTTCCAGGACTTCCGGAATATTGGAATCCAGCTGAAGCGGAAGATCAATCAGGCTTTGCAGCTCTTTGGTGACTTCCAGCATGGTTGCACGCTCGTCAATTCCGGGAAGTCCGACATTGACATCCAAAATATGAGCCCCTGCGTCGGCCTGCTGCATGCCCTGATCAATGATATAATCCAGATCGTGTTCCCGCAGGGCGGCTTGAAACCGTTTTTTTCCGGTCGGATTGATGCGTTCTCCGATGACACAGACGCCGTCGGCCGGGACATAGCGGGTTCCGGAGCACAGAGCAGCAATGCGCTTGGGGGTTGGGAGACGGAACGTACGGTTTTCGGCAACGCGGTGAATGGCACGGATGAAATCCGGATCGGTTCCACAGCATCCGCCAAAGATCGAGAAGCCGAGGTCAAAATACGCCTGATACGACTGCGCAAACTGTTCCGGAGTAATGTTGTATGTTAACACCTCCGAAGAGGTGTCCGGAAGACCGGCATTGGCCTTGATAATCAGTGGGATGGACGTGCAGGCTTCCATGCGTTTGGCGATGGGAAGGATGTCATCGGGCCCGAGAGAGCAGTTGATGCCGATGGCAGTGGCGCCGAGTCCTTCCAGCGTAATTGCCGTTGCCTCGGGCGGGACACCGAGAAAGGTTCGTCCACTGGCTTCGTACGTCATCGTTGCAAATACCGGAAGGTCACACAGCTCGCGGGCGGCAAGCACAGCGGCCTTGGTTTCCAGCAGGTCGGTCATGGTTTCAATATAGATGGCATCGACTCCAGAGGAAGCACCACAGCGGATTTGCCGCGCGAATATATCGTATGCGTCGTCGAAGGACAGGGTTCCGGTCGGAGCAAGAAGTTCACCGATTGGGCCGATGTCCAAACCGACAAAACGAGCGCCGGAAGCACGGGCGTTGGTCACCGCAGCTGGGATGATCTCTTCTACCGTGTGACCGGAACCGGCCAGCTTGTGCTCATTGGCGCCGAAGGTACAGGTGAGAACCATATCGGTTCCAGCCTCGACATATTGACGATGGATGGAGGTAATCAGTTCCGGATCGGTCAGGTTGAGCAGCTCCGGCAGACCACCGGCCTCCAGCCCTGCTCGCTGCAGCATGGTACCCATGCCGCCGTCCAGAAATAAAAAGTTGGATTGAAGATAGTGTTTAAGATCCACAGGGAATTCCTTTCTTTCGAAACGGGCAGTCTGTCACCATGCTGCAGGAACCACAGCCACGCGGTTTTCCCTCCACCGGGACGGAAGAGGTACCCAGAATAGCAGTGACGGATTTTCGTGGAACCAGGATACCAGACTGTGTGAGAGTGAGTCCGATTTTTCGCGGTGCATCGCATAGACGAAGCAGCTCAGGCTGCACGGACATGGGCAGATCGCCGTAGCCGGGAGAAAACCGACCGGTAATATAACGATGCTCCTGTGCCTCGCGTTGACGAATCTCCTCCTGTGCCGCATCGCATAGCTTTTCGATGGCGTCACCGGCGGCAGCATCTAGGGCGAGGGCAGTCAGCATACTGGTTCGTTCGGCACGACGGATTTCTCGGTCCACAGCAGCTCCCAGCGTTGCACACAACAAATACATTGCGTCACATCCGGCGAGATGACGGCGGATGTCCAGGCCCGGAAGCTGTATGACGTGCAGCGGAAGGCGAACGTAGCGAAAACGCGGCTGGATGACATTGAGCAGATGGTCGATCGCATCCTGCGCAATTTGCGTGATGGCTGCATCAGTTCCAGCGTGCCCCATGTAGCGAAGCACTTCGTTGATATCAATGGATAGATTCATACGCCGTTGGACGCATCCAGTACCGTGCGGATACGGTCATAAATAATACGGGCGACACGGGGATTGTTCATCGCGTACAGATGAATGCCGTCTACACCATTGGAGATCAGATCAATAATCTGATCGACGGCATATGCGATGCCGGCGTCAAACAATGCCTCCGGATTGTTTTCGTAGCGGGCCATCATGTGGGTGAATTTTCGAGGAAGACTTGCACCGCACATGGAAACCGTGCGCTCAATCTGTTTTTTATTGACGACCGGCATGATTCCGGCTTCTACTGGCACCTGAATACCGGCGAGCTTCAGACGGTCCTGAAATGCATAAAAATCGTTGTTGTCATAAAACAGCTGAGTGACCAGATGTGAACATCCGGCGTCAATTTTTGGCTTCAGATTCATCGTATCGGAAACCAGAGACGTGGACTCCGGGTGCCCCTCGGGATAGCAGGCCCCGCCGATGTCAAATCCGCCGAACTGATGAATAAATGCTGTTAAATCACTGGCATATGGGAAATCCGTAGAAATGGGAAGATCCTCATGGCGGTCACCACGCAGTGCGAGGACATTTTCCACGCCATTGTCGCGCAGCTCCGACAGAATAACATGTGCCTGTGAGCGGGTGGTGTGAATACTGGTCAGATGAGCCATGGGCTCAATATGATAGGTGTTTTTCAGATCTGCGGCAATGCGTGCCGTATCGCTGCCGGTTCCGCTGCCACCGGCGCCATAGGTCACGCTGATAAAATCCAGCGGTAAATCGGACAGTTCATCCAGTGTCTCATAAATCGTGTGGATACTGGATGTCTTTTTCGGAGGAAAGACCTCCAGAGAAAAGACGGTGTTTTTTGTTTGAAATAACTCGGAAATTTTCATAATAGTAATATCCTCAAAATACAAATCAAATTGATAGGTAATATCAGTATAGAACATGATGAAGTAAAATGCAAATACATATATTCAATCAATCGGAAAACGAAGGTGAAAAGGAGAAAGATGCTGTTTTGTCGGTACGATGAAGAATACAATGGCCAAAAATGCTCAAAAATAATATAAAACAAGGTTTGATTTCGTGGAATAGACGATTCGGAAGAAAACGACTGCTTTCCAGTTGTACATGGAATGCGAAATATGATATACTAAAAAAACTAATACGATGGAAATCTGCAGTTGTAGGTTATCAATAGAATATTTCTCCCGCAGCAGTTCGCCCAGCATATCATGTCTCCGCTGGATCGCCCAAGTACAGGGGCGGCGCGAAATGAGCCGGGAGAGCAAAGGAAAGTGATTACGGCTATATGAAAGAAAAATTGAAGATTATACCGCTCGGCGGACTCAATGAGATCGGCAAGAATATGACGGTGATCGAGTACGGTCAGGATGTTTTTGTCATTGACTGTGGACTGGCATTTCCGGACAACGACATGCTGGGAGTGGATTTGGTTATCCCGGACATCACCTATCTGCGCCGTCATCGGGCTAAGGTGCGTGGAATCGTCATTACCCATGGGCATGAGGATCATATTGGTGCGCTTCCATACGTTCTCAAAGAGCTCAAAGTACCGGTGTTTTGTACCCGATTGGTAGCAGGTATTCTGAACTCCAAATTTCAGGAGCACCGTATGACCAATCAGGTCGATATCCGCTGTGTTCGCGCGGGAGATCACATTAAATTGGGGTGCTTTGATGTGGAACTGATTCACACCAATCATTCCATTGCAGATTCGGTTGCGCTGGCGATTACAACGCCGCTCGGTGTGATTATCCACACGGGTGACTTTAAGATTGACCCAACGCCAGTGTCTGGTGAGATGCTGGATCTGACCCGGTTTGGCGAACTGGGGAAGAAGGGTGTGCTGGCGCTGATGAGTGACTCGACGAATGCCGAACGCGATGGATATACGCCGAGTGAAATCGAGGTTGGCAAGACCTTTGAGGCACAGTTTAAAGGCTGCGAACAGCGGATTATCGTGGCGACATTTGCATCGAACATCTATCGCATTCAGCAGATTATGGACGCGGCGGCCCATCACGGGCGTAAGGTTGCCATCTGCGGACGGAGTATGGAGAATATCTCTAAGGTTGCGATGGAGCTGGGGTACCTGAATGTACCGGATGGCGTGTTGATTGACATTTCGGAGGTCAACCGCTACGCGAAGAGCAAGGTTACCGTCATTTGTACCGGTTCACAGGGAGAATCCATGAGTGCATTGCACCGCATGGCGTTTTCCGGGCATAAGTTCGTAGAGATCGGAGCAGGCGACAAAATTATTCTGTCGGCCTCGGCGATTCCGGGAAATGAGAAGGCCGTCACGAAAATCATCAATGAGCTGAGCAAAAAGGGTGCGGATGTCGTGTACAATCGGCACGCGATTATCCATGTTTCGGGACATGCGTGCAGTGAAGAGCTTCGCCTGATTCTGGCGCTGGTTCGTCCGAAGTATTTCATTCCGGTGCACGGTGAGTACAGCATGCTGCGTCGCCATGGAGAACTGGCTCAGCAGACTGGCGTGCCGGCAAAGAATGTTTTGATTTCGGATATTGGCCGTCCGATTGAAATTGGCGTCCGCGGCGCACGGCTTGCCAACCCGGTGCCATCCGGAAAGGTCCTGGTCGATGGCTTTGGCATCGGCGATGTTGGAACAGCAGTCCTGAGAGACCGAAAGCATTTGTCGGAGGACGGATTGCTGGTGGTAGTTGTGACGATTGACAGTGAGAGCGGATTGGTCATTGCCGGACCGGACATCGTATCCCGAGGCTTTATCTATGTCAAGGAAGCGGAGGATCTGATGGAAGAACTGCGTATGGTGGCAGAGCGTGCGCTGGATCGCTGCACAGACCAGTATGTTCGTGACTGGACGACGATTAAGGCAAGTGTAAAGAGTGATTTATCGGAGTTTCTGTATCGTAAGACCAAACGCAGTCCGATGATTCTTCCTGTCATTATGGAAATTTAACTGCAATAGCCAATGGTATGCGGCGGCAGTGCGAGATATCGCACTGCCGCTGTCATTTTTGTCGAAACTATGTCGGCAGTGTAACAAAATGATGAATTTTCCTGTTGTTTTCTTGCGGAATCTCAGTGGTTTGTTATACTGGAAAAAAACGGGGGAAATTCGATGAAACGACAGATTGGTATGGTGCTGCTATGCGGCATGCTGGTGCTGTGCGCGGGGTGCAGCGGAAGCTCCACGGTGTATCCGTTCACTTCGAGTGAATGCGATGCGGATGGAGACGGGCTCGACGACTACACGGATATTTTGGAGGGGGCGCGGGAGTACATTGCAACCGATCCGGTGTACAAAAGTGAGTACTATGAAGGCGGATATCCGGATGATGGGTGTGGTGTGTGTACGGATGTAATCTGGCAAGCGTTTGACTCGGCAGGATATGATTTGAAACAATTGGTTGATGAGGATGTCCGGCAGGCGCTGGAGGAGTATGATATTGATCGCGCGGATCCGAATATTGATTTTCGGAGAGTGAAAAATCTGCGTGTGTTTTTTGACCGGAATGCGGAATCCCTGACTACATCATTGGATGAGCCGGAGCAATGGCAGGGCGGGGATATTGTTGTATTCTCCCAGCACATCGGCATTGTATCTGACAGACGCAATGCGCAGGGAATTCCCTATTTAATCCATCATGCGACGCGAGTCCGCGGTGCGGTGGAAGCAGATGATATGAAGAAATTCACCGTAGTGGGTCATTATCGGTGGAATAGAGCATGAAAAACACCTCGAAGAACAGATCGTTCTTCGAGGTGTTTTTATCTCAGAATCAATGTTGAGGAAGGTCGGTCTGTCCGTCCAGTCGAATACTGATTTCGCCGGAGAGCAGCGTTTTTCGTTCGCCGTTTTGCTGGATGATCAGATGCCCCTGCTCGTTGATGTCGAGCGCCATGGCTGGTTCCATATGGTCGTTTGCGATGACGCGAATTTCCTGGCCAAGGAAGTGCATGTAGGAGCGATAGTCGGTAATCAATGCGGCGGTGTCGCCGGTGGCAATCAGTTGATAACAACGCTCCATGTGGTTGAGAAAGTGGGCCACAAGAAGGTTGCGTTGCACCGTTTGCGCAGAGAATTCCTCCAGACAACCGGCGATATGGCGGAGTTCGGGAGGATACCCGCCCTCGGGGTGATGGACATTGATGCCGATGCCGACGATGGCGTAGCTGAGAGCGCCGGTCTCCGCTTCTACGGCAGCTTCTGTCAGAATGCCACAGAGCTTTTTGCCGTCCATCAGCACGTCATTGACCCACTTAAGGGTTGGGGTAAAAGCGGCGACTTCTTCAATCGCGTGACAAATGGCGACGGCGGCACCGATGGTAATCAGGTTGATTCGTTCCAGCGGGAGTGTTGGGTGCAGTAGAATGCTCAAATAGACACCGGAAGTGGGAGGCGAGGAAAAAGACCGGCCGCGCCGGCCGCGTCCGGCGGTCTGGCTGTCCGCAACGACCGTATGACCGTGATCCAGCTCCGCAGCGTGGAGCTTGAGGTAATTGTTGGTGGAATCAATCTGAGAAAAAACATCCAGCTTCCGTCCGATGTCTTTGGTGTTGAGATGAAAAGAAATTCCGGCTTCAGACAGAGTATCACTGTTTTCTGATAAACGGTACCCGCCGCCAGCGACAGATTCAATGGGGAAACCCTCGTTGCGCAGGGAACAGATTGCTTTCCAGACAGCGGTGCGGGATACAGAAAGTTCGCGGGACAGCATGCCGCCGGAAATGAGTTCACCGCGGTGCTGCTCCAGAACCTGGAGTACCTTCTCTTTGACCATGCGGAATGACCTCCTGTATTGCTGAGTTGTATTTGAGTCACATCGCTCTTTATTGTAATACAATGAGGAATGCGGTACAATAGGTAAAAAGACGGTAATAAGAGAAAAATGAGGACGAAATATGGAAAACAGGGACGAATTGATACACAAGCTGGCACAGAATGGAGAGGAACGGATGCTACTGACCCGGATTCTGGAGAAAGCGGATACCTGTCGGGAGAGATGCTATCTGACGAGTACCAGGTTTCTCGGGCCGCAGGATGCAGCACTGGCCGAGCAGCTGCTGGAGCGCTTGGGAGAACGAAGATGGATGCTGTGCGGGGGATATCCGGGCGCGGAGCGGCGAGTGATGGTGTTTCTGCCGGACTATTTGGACACACTGACACCGGAGGATGAGACGATTACCGCGATCCGCTGCACGAAAAGCAAGGCGGATGTGCTGACGCACCGCGACTATCTCGGGTCTCTGATGGGACTACAGATCAAGCGGGAGTGCATCGGAGATATTCTGGTCGGAGATCACGGAGCCGACTTGATTGTGCTCAAAGAAATCGCGCCGTTTTTGCTGATGAATTATGGAAAGGCCGGACGGAAGCACATTCAGACCGAAGAGATTGCGCTGTCTGACATCCGCGTACCGGTACCCGAGGTCAAGTTCGTGAGGGATACGGTGGCATCGCTGCGGCTGGATGCGGTGTGTGCCTCGTTATTCCGCATTCCTCGAACCAGAGCGGTTGAGGCAATCCGCAGCGGACGGGTTTTCCTGAATCAGCGTCCCTGTGTTCAGCCGGACCGAGAGGTAAAGCAGCGGGATGCGATTACGCTGCGAGGTATGGGACGGGGAGAAGTAGATGAGATCCTGGGAGAGAGCAGGAAAAAAAGAATTGTCATTTCTCTGAAAAGATTTGTGTAATGCCGCAAACAGACGCGGAGAAACCAAAATAAACCGGCTGCGTGTCGGTAAAATATGGAAATCTTGTACGCTGTTTTGACAGGTTTGGCGTGAAAAGCTTGGTACAATGGCCACGTCAGGAGGTGGAACCGGTGCAGGTGATTTATCTTGATGTCCTGGCGGCCTTGAATTTTGCAATGGACTACGGGATTCTTCGGGCATCCGGCTCAATCAGCGGACGAACCTGTTCAGGGCGTCGTTTGACCGCGGCAGCGGCGCTCGGTGCGGGATACGCAGTGCTGTGTGTGTTGATTCCATGGGCTGCAGCGGCTCCGCTGCGTCTGCTGTGCATCGGCGGGCTGTCTGCAGTTGCCTTTGACTGCCGGAGACGGGCAGTTTGGATTCGCAATACCGTGACGGTACTGCTGGTCAGTTTTGTATTTGGCGGCTGTGTGAGTGCGCTGAGCACACTGTGCGGCGCAGACTTTTATCGCAGCGGAGTGTTGACGGTGCCGGTGTCGCGCACGGTAGTTCTGTCAGCGGCTGCGCTGGCCTATGCGATCAGTGCAGTGGTGTTTCGCAGGAGTGCATCTGACCAGATGCCGCGCACGGAACGGGTGACGATCCGGGCCGGCGGGCGAACGGCTGTGGTGTGCCTGCTGCGGGACAGCGGCAATTTACTGCACGATCCGCTGACCGGAAAACCGGTACTGATCCTGACAATGCAGTCAGCACAAACTTTGTTTCCAGAAGCGCTGGAATGTGCGGAAGAACAACGCATTCCCTATTCGACTCTGGGGGGAACCGGATGGCTAAAGGCCTTGACGCCGGAAGAGATCCGCTGTGCGGACGGAAGCCGGTACGATGCGGTCATTGCCCTGAGTGAACAGGATATGGGAGCGGAGTATGATGGACTGATTGCGGACAGAAGGGAGGACGTATGCGGAACATCCGAACACTGCTGTGCGGGACGTTGCGGCGATGGCTGATCCGATGGGGACTCATGCCTCAGGACGATGGTGTGTTTTACATCGGAGGGACGGTTGTACTGCCGCCGCCGCTGTGCTGTGAGGAAGAAAGCGAGGCGATTCAAGGCTGTCAAAATGGCGACCCGGACTGTCGGGATCGACTGATTGAGCACAACCTGCGTTTGGTTGTGTACATTGCGAAGAAATTCGAAAATACCGGAGTTGGGATGGAGGACCTGATTTCCATCGGTACCATTGGATTGATCAAAGCGGTGGAAACCTTTAATATTGAGAAGAAGACGAAGCTGGCAACTTACGCGTCCCGTTGCATTGAAAATGAGATTTTGATGCATCTGCGCAAGATATCCGGTCAGCGAACGGAGGTTTCCTTTGATGAGCCATTGTCAACCGATTGGGATGGAAATGAGCTGTTGCTGTCAGACATTCTGGGAACAGAGCCGGACAGCGTCATGCGGCCGATTGAGGATGACGTGGACCGTCAGCTTTTGCGGCGAGCGATGAAACAGCTTCCGGAGCGGGAACAGTTGATTATTGAGTTGCGTTTCGGACTGGACGGACGAGAGGAGCGAACACAGAAGGAGGTTGCAGATCGTCTGGGCATATCACAGTCCTACATTTCCCGGCTGGAAAAGCGAATTATTCAGAGAATGCGCAGGGACATTCTCAAATGGGGCTGAAAAGGAAGACAGGGAACAAAAAAACCGGGCATCTGCAGGGAGCAGGTGCCCGGTTGGTCGTTTTGGGGGAATAGGATGTTGCTATTGTTGCTGAGCAGAGGGCTGTCCGGCAGGACGGCACAGCAGAGCAATTGCGGCGATGGTGATGACCAGACCGAGAAAGGTGAGAACCGTTGGCACTTCGGAAAAAAAGAGCATTCCAAAGATCATCGCAGCGGTGGGTTCGCTGCTGGCGTTGAGAATGGAGACCTTGCCGGTGTCAACACGGCTGAGCGCAATGTTGTACAAGACATACGGGAGGACAGCGGCACAAAGAGAATGCAGCAGCATATACAACAATATATTTTTGACCGGATCGATCGCAATGAATGTACCAATTAACGACCAGTCCGCAAACAGGGAAGCGACGATTCCGTTGAATAACAGACTATACAGCGTAATGGTGAGAACATGGTAACCTCGGCCGGTACCGATTTTGGAAAAAATACTGTATAACGAGTAAAACAATGCGGATAAGATACCCAGTAGGATACCGAAAAAAGAAAGAGCGCCGTCGGTTCCCTGTTCCAGAATGCCGCTGGAGAGCACACAGCCGAAAATTGCCAGACACATGCAGCCGACTTTCTGGAGTGTAATGGGTTCATGGAATAAAACGAGTGCGAACAGCATGACAAAGATTGGCGCCAGACTCAGCAGAATAGCGGCCAAAGATAGGCTGAGCAGATTGATAGCGCTGTTGTAGCAGAGATTCATGCCGAGCATACCCAGGATACCGCTCCCGAGAAAGATCCAGATGTCTTTTCGATGAATTTTCAGAAGAGTGCGATCATAAAGTGCGATCAAAATAATAAGACACAAGACGGCAACCAGGTTTCTTGCGGCCAGAATGGTGTAATTATCCATTCCAAAAGCAGTCAGATTACGGACAAAGACACCGACTAATCCCCAAAGGCTGCCGGCTAAAATAGGGAGAAACAATAGCAGTTTTCTCAATGCGAATCCCTCCAATGATAGTTGCTAGTATCCATTATCGCATAGAACATTTCATTTCGCTATGGGCAAAATATGAAATTTAGGACAAGATTATTGCTGCAAAATGGTCAGCATATTGCTGTGCAATTGGGAAATAAGAGAAAAAATTGGGCATCTGTGATATCTGCAGATGCCCAATTGATCTGTATGGAATTATTTTTGATAGAGAATCCGGATGGAATTCAGAACACACAGCATAGCGACACCGGTGTCGGCAAACACAGCCAGCCACATGGAGGCGAGACCGAGCAGACCAAAGATCATGACCAGCGCTTTCACAGCCAGCGCAAAGATAATGTTCTGTTTGGCAATGCGGGACGCTGCGCGAGCAATTCCAATCGACTGCAGGATGGCATTCAATTCACTGGTCAGGAAAACGACATCTGCGGCTTCAATGGCAGCGTCTGCACCGCTTCCCATTGCGGCGCCGACATCTGCACCGGCGAGAACCGGAGCATCATTGATTCCGTCACCTACGAATAACACCGGTCCATATTTTTGGCGCAGCTGCTGGAGACAATCCAGCTTATCCTGGGGAAGAAGCTTGGCGTGGACGTCGTCGATGCCGGCTTCCTTGGCGATGGCAGCCGCGCTGTCCGGCGTGTCGCCGGTCAGAATTGCCGGTGCAATGCCTGCTTGTTTGAGCAGAGAAATAGTTTGTGCAGCACCGGATTTCAGCCTGTCAGACAACAGAATGCGACCCAGATAGTGATGATCGCGGGCAATCAAAACCATGGTAGCGCCTGGGACGGGAGATAAGGGAGGAAGGGAAACACCCTCCTGTTCCATCAACGCGGCATTGCCGCACAGCAGGACAGAGTGTTGCAGCTCTGCACGGATGCCGTGACCGGCGGTCTCATGGATGCTATCGGGCTGCGGCAAATTACACTGGCGATCAGCAGCGGCCGCTAAGATACTTGCAGCAATTGGATGCGTGGAAGTTTGCTCACAGAAAGCAGCTGCGGTCAGCAGATTTTCTTCCGTCACTCCGTCGGCAGGCTCGAGCTTGGTCACAGTAAATGTGCCGTAGGTCAGGGTACCGGTTTTGTCCATGACGACTGATTTGACGGTAGCGAGTGCTTCGAGTGAAAGACCGCCTTTGAACAAAATCCCCTTGCGTGAACCGGTACCAATACCGGAAAAGAATGCGAGTGGGACGCTGAGAACCAGAGCACATGGACAGCTGATGACCAGGAAGGTCAGAGCGGTATAGATCCAATGATACCAGTTGCCGGTGACGATGGATGGAACTACCGCGACAAGAACAGCGAGGCACACGACAATCGGAGTATAGACACGAGCGAATCGCGTGATAAAACGATCAATTTTTGGCTTGTTTGCCGCTGCGTTTTCGACGGAATCCAGAATGCGGGTGACCATAGAGTCCGACAATGGACGGGTGACGCGCATGTGCAGTACACCTTCGGTATTCACGCAGCCGCTGGTCAATTCGTCACCGGGAGCGACGCGGACGGGAACCGGTTCTCCGGTAATGGCGGAAGTATCCAGAAAGCTCTCTCCGGTGAGAATGATACCATCCAGTGGGATGCGGTCTCCGACCCGGATGAGCAGTGTGTCGCCGGGGCGTGCGTCTTCCGCCGGAATGACAGTAACTGTGCCGTCGATCACTTTGTTTACCGTTTCAGGACGAAGGTCGATGGCATCCATGATTTGAGCACGGCTCTTTTCCACTGCGATATCTTCAAAAAGTTCACCGATACGGAAGAACAGCATGACACCCACTGCTTCCTCAAAATTCTGTATGGCAAACGCACCGAGGGTCGCGATAGACATGAGAAAATTCTCGTCAAACAGATTGCCATGAGCCATATTTCGAATGGCTGTCCAGACGATATGACGTCCGAGAATGATATACGCAGCGACGCAGACAATCACGGTGGGAACGAACAAGTCGCTGTGGGCCAGAATCAGACCGATGATAAATAAAACTGCTCCGATCGCGAGTTCGATCTGGTCCATATGATTGTGAACCCAACCGGATTTCTGTGGTACCGAGGGATGGACTACCGGAGATTGTGTTGTCTCCGTCTGGCTGTGAACGACAATATCCGGTTCAATGGTCTGGGCAATTTGCTGGATGGCCTGTGTCATTCCGGTGTGGTCGCTGGCAGTCACACGCAGCTGTTTGGTAGGAAACACGAGTACGGCGGAGTCTACACCGTCAAGTTCGTTGACGGCGCGCTCAATTTTTGCACCGCAGTTGGCACAGCAAAGCTGTTCCAGAATATAAATGCGCTGCGTGGCAGAGCAGGGGGAGGACTCGTGGACGTGCTCACATCCACAGGGATCTTCGTGTCCGCTGTGCTCGTCATGATGATGGTCGTGACTGTGCCCGCACGTACATAATTCCTCCTGTTCGTGGTGGTGATGTTCGTGATGATGGCAGGTGTCGCCGTGTTCATGGTGGTGATGTTCGTGGTCGTGTTCACAGCCACAGATGGTGTCGTGTTCGTGATGGTGAGTATGATCACAACCACAGCCACATGCGTCCGTGCGCTCATGATCAGAGGCCACGTTGTGTGAAGGGGTTTTGTATTCACGCACGGTGATATCCGGTTCATATTTTCGTGCAATGGTCTGGATGGCAGCACACAAACCATCCGGATGCTCTGTTTTTATGCGCAGCTGTTTGGTAGGAAAAACCAGAACAGCTTGTTCTACTTGTTCCAGAGCAGCAACATCGTGTTCGATCTTGGCGCCGCAGTTGGCGCAGCCCAACTGGTCCAGGATATAAATTTTTCTCATTAGACTCATCTCCTAAGACATATGAATCCTCAAACATATGAATGTTTGTTCATACGTTCAGTATACTCATGCGGAGTGGTATTGTCAATAGGTTTTGGAAGAAAAGATGGAGAATACGGAAAAATGATACAGATGCTGTGCGATGCCAGAGATCGAAGGGTGGAATACGACGACGGTTGTTTCAAACGTAAAGACAGCGCGTGTCGAAAAGGGGAATTGGTTGAGAAAAACGGACACGGTATGTTTCTCAAGGGAATCGGAAATACTGTTCTCAGAAATGAAACAGGAGGCACACGGCCATGCAGGGGAAGGTAGAAATCTGCGGCGTCAACACGTCACAGCTGGCGGTTCTGTCTGCCGAGGAGATGGACAGGCTGCTGCGCCGTTCATCGAAGGGAGACCGTAGGGCCAGAGAGACCTTGATTTCAGGAAATTTGCGGCTGGTACTCAGCGTAATACAGCGCTTTTCCGGACGCGGTGAGAGTATGGACGATCTATTTCAGGTCGGTTGCATTGGATTGATGAAGTCCATTGATAATTTTAATGTTGATTTAAATGTTCGGTTTTCCACCTATGCAGTTCCTATGATTATTGGAGAAATCCGCCGATATCTTCGCGATAACAGTACGATTCGGGTATCTCGTTCCATTCGCGACACGGCATATCGGGCGCTGCAGGCAAAGGAGGCCTTTATCCGTGAGTATCAGCGGGAGCCAACGATGGATGAGCTGGCACAACGAATGCAGCTTCCGCGGGAGACGATCTCGGAGGCATTGGATGCAATTGTTGATCCGGTTTCTTTGTATGAACCGGTATTTGAAAGCAGTGGTGATGCAGTCTGCGTGATGGATCAGGTCGGTGACACCAAAAATACGGATGAACACTGGCTGGAAGAGATTGCACTGAAGGAAGCAATGCATCAATTGAGCAGCCGGGAACAGGATATTCTGCGTATGCGTTTTTTTGAAGGAAGGACACAGACCGAAGTGGCAAAGGAAATCCATATTTCTCAGGCACAGGTCTCACGACTGGAAAAGGGAGCGCTGGAAAGCATGCGACGGAAGATCTGACCAGAGTGCTGACCGAGCCAGAGAAGGGGGGATCCTTTTTCTCCGGTTCTGCTTTGCGGGAACAGGAAACACCAGCGCGATTTCGAAAGAAAATTGCGCTGGTGTTTCCATGAAAGTACATTTATGGAATCAGGCGGGACATATCACGGGGGAATCCGGATGCTTCACGGATGTTTGTAAGACCGAGAAGTTGCATTGTGAGACGTTCCAATCCAATCCCCAGACCACCGTGTGGGGGCGCACCGTACTTGTGCAGGAGGAGAAAGGATTCGAAAAGAGAGGGATCCATATCACGATCCTTGAGTTTCTGCAGCTGCATTTGATAGTCATTGATGCGCTGTCCGCCGGTTGTGATTTCCAATCCGCGGAACAGCAGGTCAAAGCTGAACGCAACAGAGGGATCTTCCGGATCGTCCATGGCATAAAAAGGACGTTTGGCAGAGGGAAAGTGGGTGACAAAAAGGAATTCACTGCCAAACTGGGACTTGGAATACTCACACAGCATTTGTTCTTCATCCGGATTCAGGTCAAAGCGGTTGCGGGATTTGTGGCCAAACTCATCCAGCATGATTTGCTTGGCCTCCTGGAACGTGACAGACGGGATGGTGGTAATGGTCGGTATCTCTGCATGGAGCAAAGCGATTTCCTGCGGGCACTCACGACGCAAATAATCCATGACATACTTCAGCATACCGGTTTCCATCTCCATGACATCGCGCATAGAATCAATATATGCCATTTCAAAGTCCAGTCCCATATACTCGTTCAAATGACGGGAGGTGGAGTGGCGTTCCGCGCGGAATACGTCACCGACTTCAAAGACGCGTCCATAAACACAGGCGAGATACTGTTTGTAGAACTGCGGTGACTGCGCCAGATATGCTTTCTGACCAAAGTAGTCCAGTTTAAAGATGTTGGCGCCACCTTCTGCTCCCGCCGCGACGATTTTTGGGGAGGTCATATGCACAAAACCCTGGGATCTCATATAGTCAGAAAACCCATCGGCAATGGCTGCTTGAATGCGGAAAATTGCCTTCATACGAGGATGGCGCAGGGTGACAGGGCGATAATCCAGGTTGGTATCCATGTTGATCCCCATATATTTTTTACTCAGTGGAACCGGCATCTGCTCGAATGGCTGAGCGAGAATGGTCATTGACTCCAAAACGACTTCAAAACCGTTTTCTGCGCGCGGCTCCTCGCGAACTGTCCCTGTGACTTCCACGACCATGGCATCGCGGATTTCTGAACGGGATACGCCGTTCAGATCCTCGCCGGAGAACAGACATTGAATGAGACCGCGGTCTACACGGACGATAACGAAAGAAAAGTCTGACATGTCGCGGACGCGGTGAATGGTTCCGCGAAAGGTAACCGACTGACCGATGTGAGCGGCGCAGTCTGCGATGGCATCAACATATGCCTGAGGGAGGGAAATAGTGTCCATAAGATCATGCCTCTCTTACTATAATCAGATTGAAGTGTCACAACGAAACCAATGAAATAAAAAAACGATGCAAGCCCACCAAAGGTAGAGCTGCATCGTTGCAGTTGCGTTATGAATGTTGTCCAATCGGAACGACAGTGTCATCCGAAAGGAGGTGTTCTACTCACCCGTTCTAATTATTATAGGTGAGGGAACGACTAAGAATAGTATACTCTTTTTTATAGAAAATGCAATAGAGGAATAAAAATTTTTCAAAAAACACCGGGACTTACAGTGACAGAGCGTGGCGGGCGCGCAGATAGGCGAGCAATTCCGGAGAACGGTGATCCAGATCCTCCTGTGTGATACCATATGCCACGGTCAGTTCATCCGACAGTATCTGTGATCCTGTGACGAGGCGGTAATCGTGTGTCAGTTCGAGACAAACGAGAATGGGTTGAGGAGTCCAAGGGAGACCATAGTGAGTGGCGCGGTGTTCCCATTGTCGCCGTTGTTCGTCGTAAAGACGCAGGGCAGTGCCCGCCTGCCGAATTTGGACGCAGCGCAGAGAGAGCTGCGGTGCATAGTGAAGTGCTGCATTGGGGCGTTCTTCCGGGTCGTCCGGAAGGTACTCTGCGTCATCCGGGCAGCAGGTTTCCAGTACGGACAGCGCAGTACGGGCATAGGCAGGGTGTTCTGCTGGAAGTGGCTCCAAAGGGTATTGTTGGGACAGCCAGTTCCAAAGCTCTTCGCCTGTGCGGCGGCAGGGAGCAGGGAGCGGCTGTGCACAGAGCATATCAATTAAATCGGCTGCCGCACCGTCAATGCGCTGGGTTGTCAGATCCGTATTCCACTCCATAGTGCGCCTCCTTTTTCGTCAGACATAGTATAGCACAAATTTTGTTTCTGTGCAATTTTGTACAGACGCGCTGTGGAAAATCGTGTATAATAAAAAAAGATACTGACAGTGTACAAGAGTCAGTGGATCTGTTCGGAGGGATGTGTATGAGAATACTACATATGATGGGCGGCGGAGACATCGGAGGTGCCAAAACACACATTTTTTCTCTGGTGAGAGAGCTGAATCGGTATCATGAGGTCTGCATGGTCAGTTTCCGTGACGGCCCGTTTCCGCGGGAGATGATGGAAGAGGGGCTGCAGGTGGAGCTGGTGCTGAGCCGGAACCCACTGTCAGCGCGGGATGTAGTCCTGCGTCTGATTGATGAAAAGCAGCCGGAGATCATTCACTGTCACGGGGCACGAGCCAATATGATCGGAGCGATGGTGCGGGCAAAGCGCGATCTGCCGGTGATGACAACGATGCACTCGGATTACCGGTTGGATTATATGGGGAAGCCATGGAAGCAGTATACATTGGGCACGATCAATGCGGCTTCACTGCGCTTTCTGGACTTTTATCAGGCGGTTTCGGATCGTATGGCGCAGACGCTGATTTCGCGCGGATTTTCTCCTTATCAGATGATGACCATTTATAATGGGATGGACTTTGATCGTCCGCAGGAGAAGGTGGACCGAATTGCCTACTGCCGTGAGCAGTATGGGGCTGATGTGGATGATTCCATGGTGTTATGTGGATTGGCCGCCCGTCTGACGGCAGTGAAAGACATTCCGACAGCGCTTACAGGCTTTGCCCGAGCGGCAGCAAAACAGCCGCAGCTGCGGCTGTTTCTGGCGGGCACCGGAGAGGATGAGGACAAGCTGAGGGCGCAGGCACAGGCTCTGGGTGTGGCGGATCAGGTTGTATTTTGCGGATGGGTGACGGAGATTGCCCGATTTTTTGCGGCGATGGATGTCACGCTGCTGACCTCGTTGTCTGAAACATTCCCGTACTCTATCCTGGAAGGAATCCGGGAGGGCTGCGTACCCATTTGCTCGGATGTCGGCGGCATGAGTGAGCTGATTGAAGATGGGGAGACCGGGTATATTTTTCAGCCTGGTGATGCAGAGGCATTGGCCGACGCACTGGCAGCGGTTGCATCCGATGCGAAGCGAAGAAAGCTGTTTGCCGAACGGCAGCGAGAGCGTGCAGTCGCATCCTATTCTGTCGATGCCATGCGTCGGACACAGGAAGAGAATTACCGGCATGTGATGGCCCGCTTTTCGAGACAAAAAAAGGCCCGGGACGGCGTGGTATTGTACGAGCAGGATGGCTTGCGGCATATCTTGCAGAGACTTCGGGAGCAAGATGAAGATCAACCGATTCGTGTCATCAGCAGCGATCCGGCGCAGATGCGTCTGTCAGAACGAGTGATGTCGTATTCACCCGATCAGGCGCAGATGGCAATGAACTGTTCGGAAACATTTTTGTGTTCCGGAGAGGATGCAGAATCGGCAGCATTGGCGCGAAAATGCGGATGCCGGATTGTGCGAACTCCGAGGAAAAATGACGAAAGAACACAATGAGAAAAAGAGTTACTGTTTCTCATTCAAAACTTACAAAATGGGGACGTACAGATTCGTATGAACAGACATAGTTCACAATCTTATGATGTACTGGTGAAAACAGCTTGTTTTTCGTCTGTTGGTGTTATAAAATGAAGGTAACGTTTCCCGTTTGAACGGTGAGTGCAGAAAGGGGATCTGATGATGAAGCAGTATGTTTTTTTCTACCCATCCCGCTGTCGCAATGACGGCTTCTTTTCTGCACATCTGTGTCACCTTTCTGCGGGATGTTTTGCTACAATGCAACGAATTTGAGCGTAGAATAACAGGACGCCGTGCAGCGCTGTGCGGGGTCCTGTGTTGTTTTCTGTGCGCTTCTCTTCAATAATCAGGAGGTCTAATATGAAAAAAGTATGTGTTGTCATGGGATCTGACAGTGATCTGAAAGTAATGGAAGGAACCATCAATAAGCTTCGTGATTTTGAGGTTCCGTTTGACGTCCGGGTCATCTCTGCCCACCGTACTCCGGCTGCTGCAGAGCAGCTGGCCAAGAATGCGGAAGCGGAAGGTTATGGCGTCATTATTGCCGCGGCAGGAAAAGCAGCACATCTGGGCGGCGTTTTGGCTGCCTATACGACTCTTCCGGTCATTGGTGTGCCGATTAAGTCCTCGTTCATGGATGGACTGGACAGCTTGCTGTCGATGGTTCAGATGCCAAATGGAATTCCGGTCGCTACGGTTGCAGTGAACGGAGCGGACAATGCGGCAATCTTGGCCGTTCAGATGCTGGCGCTGGAGGATGCATCGCTGGCAGACAAGCTGAAGCAGTTTAAGGCAGACATGCAGACCAAGGTTGAGGCGAAAGATGCTGCCGTTCGTGCGCAGTTCGCTGACTGAATAATTTGAGATAGTAAGGGACGCATATGAAAGATACGATGAGAGAAGAGGATGCAGCTTCGTTTGCATTCGATAAGGTTCATGAAGAATGCGGCGTATTTGGTCTGTATGTCCATCCGGATGACGCGGAGACGCTGAGTCCGGCCCATGAGGCATATGCCGCTTTGTTTGCACTGCAGCATCGCGGACAGGAGGCCTGCGGTATTGCTGTCAACAATGACGGAGTGATCCGCACGCATAAGGATCTGGGCCTGGTAAATGATGTATTCTACCAGCAGATCCTGGATAATATGCCGGGGAATATGGCAATTGGGCATGTGCGGTATTCTACCACCGGACTGCAGTCGCGCGAAAATGCACAGCCGCTGAGTATTACGCACTGCAAGGGGAATCTTGCCCTTGCCCACAACGGCAATCTGGTCAATGCGGTTGCCCTGCGTAAAAATATCGAGACAACAGGTGGTATTTTCAACTCTTCGTCGGATACTGAGGTGCTCGCCTATACGATTGTTCAGGAGCGTATTAAGTGCGGCAGTATCGAAATGGCGGTTCTCAACGCGATGTCGGTCATTCAGGGTGCGTATTCTCTGGTGATTATGTCGCCGCGAAAGATGATTGCAGCGAGGGACCCACATGGCTTCCGACCACTGGTTATCGGTAAGACGGGAAAATCGTATGTGTTCTGTTCGGAAACCTGTGCGTTGGATACCATTGGCGCAGAGTTTATCCGTGATGTGGAGCCGGGTGAGGTCGTTGTCGTGGACAACGGTGAGCTGCGCTCACTGCACTATCCGATTCAATGTGATCCGACAACCTGTGTCTTTGAGTACATTTATTTTGCGCGCCCGGACTCTGTCATTGACGGCGCATCTGTGGAGCTGGCCCGTCAGGAAGCGGGACGCTATCTGGCGGAAGAGCATCCGGTCGAGGCTGATGTCGTCATCGGCGTGCCGGACAGTGGAATTCCAGCAGCGATTGGATATGCCAAGGCTTCGGGAATTCCATATGGCGTCGGATTGATTAAAAACCGCTATATTGGGCGAACGTTCATCCAGCCGGGGCAGACGAACCGGGAGCGTTCGGTTCGTATGAAGCTCAATGCACTGCGCTATGCAGTGGAGGGAAAACGCGTGATTATGGTAGATGATTCCATTGTCCGCGGAACAACCTGTGCCCGTCTGGTAAAGATTCTGCGTGATGCCGGGGCGAAGGAAGTACACATGCGCGTTTCCGCGCCTCCGTTCCTGCACCCGTGCTTCTTTGGCACGGACGTACCGGATCGGGAGTTCCTGATCGCCTATGGGCATACCGTCGAGGAGATTCGAGACATGATTGGTGTGGATTCGCTGGGCTATCTGTCTATTGAGGCAACCAACAAAATTGCAGTCGGTGCACGGTGCGGCTTCTGCAATGGATGCTTCACGGGACAGTACCCGATTGAAACCCCCGATACCATAGAGAAAAATATTTTTGAAAGTGGGATTAGTGAACATGGTTAATAGTCGTTCTGAGAGCTACAAAGCGGCCGGCGTTGACGTTACTGCCGGCTATGAAGCAGTGAAACAGATGAAGCCGTTCGTCGAGAGCACCTACATCCCGGGTGTCCTTGGTTCCATCGGAGGCTTCGGTGGTATGTTTGAGCCGAATATCAAGGGTATGGAGCACCCGATCCTTGTTTCCGGTACGGACGGTGTCGGTACGAAGCTGAAGCTCGCTTTTCTGATGGACAAGCATGATACCGTCGGCATTGACTGTGTTGCGATGTGTGTCAATGATATCGCGTGCTGCGGCGCTCAGCCTCTGTTCTTCCTGGATTATCTCGCTGTTGGCAAAAACTATCCGGAGCGGATTGCTCAGTTGGTCAAGGGTGTTGCAGAGGGCTGCCGTCAGGCAGGCTGTGCGCTGGTTGGCGGAGAGACGGCAGAAATGCCGGGATTCTATCCGGTGGATGAATACGATCTGGCCGGTTTTTCGGTTGGCATGGTTGATCGGGATAAGATGATTGACGGCACAACCATTGCAGCCGGTGATGTCCTGGTTGCGATTGCATCGTCCGGTGTACATTCCAATGGATACTCGCTGGTGCGCAAGACGCTCGGAATCAATGAGAAATCCGTGCGCCGTTATATTGCAGAGTTTGGCAAGACACTGGGAGAAGAGCTGCTGACCCCGACGAAAATTTATGTGAAGGTCATCCAGTCCCTGATTGCAGAGTGTAAGGTCAAGGGAATGAGCCATATTACCGGCGGCGGTTTCTATGAGAATATTCCGCGTATGTTGCCGGATCATATTCTGGCTTCCGTGGAGAAAGCGGCGCTGCCGACTCCGGAAATTTTCAAGATGATTCAGACGACCGGAGATATTCCGGAGCGCGATATGTACAACACATTCAACATGGGCGCGGGTCTGGTTTTGGCGATCGACAAAAATGATGTGGACAAAGCCCTCGCAGTGATTGCCGCTGCTGGTGAACAGGGATATGTCATCGGTGAGTGCAAGGACGGCGAAAAGGGAGTCGAGATATGGTAAACATTGCGGTTCTGGTTTCCGGAGGCGGAACCAATCTGCAGGCAATTTTAGATGCATCGACGCGCGGGGAAATTGCAAACGGTCGCATCTGTGCGGTCATTTCATCCAAGGAAGGGGCCTACGCACTGACGCGTGCGGAGAAGGCGAATATCCCAACCTATGTGATCAGCCGAAGAGACTATGCCGATTCCCAGGCGTATTCGGATGCACTGGAGAAGCTTCTCAAGGAAAAAGGGATTGAGCTGGTGGTGTTGGCTGGTTTTATGACCGTTTTATCCGAGAGTTTCTGCCGGGCGTTTGAGAACCGGATTATCAATGTGCATCCGGCGCTGATCCCGTCGTTTTGCGGAAATGGATTTTATGGACTGCATGTCCATGAGGCTGCGCTGGCGAAGGGGGTCAAGGTCAGCGGCGCTACGGTTCATTTTGTCAATGCAGTGACAGACGGCGGCCCGATTATTGCACAAAAAGCGGTCGAAGTCTGCGAGGGAGATACCCCGGAGGCGCTTCAGAAGCGCATTATGGAGCAGGCAGAGTGGAAGCTGCTGCCCAAGGCAATTTCCGATTTCTGCGATGGGAGACTGCATGTAGAGAACGGGATTGTACACATTTCGGAGTAAGAGGACAAGAAAAATGGAAATTTTCAATATTGCAGAACTGCTGCGCCAAAACAGTTATCCGGGACGTGGTATTGTGGTTGGCCGCAGTGCAGATGACACCAGTGCGGTGATCGCGTACTTTATCATGGGACGCAGTGAGAACAGCCGTAACCGTGTGTTTACGGAAACCGAGGATGGAATCCGCACGGAGGCCTTTGATCCGTCCAAAATGGTAGATCCGTCATTGATTATCTATCATCCGGTTCGCCGGTGGAACGGTGCAACCATTGTCACCAACGGAGATCAGACGGATACGGTTCGTGATGGTCTGGCTGCAGGCAAGAGCTACATTGAGGCGCTGCGCACCCGCCAGTATGAGCCGGACGGCCCAAACTATACCCCACGTATTTCCGCTGTGGTTGAGCCGGACGGTGCGTATGAACTGTCGATTCTGAAGAGCTTTGATGGCGATCCGGCATGCAATAAACGCTTTTTCTTTGAGTACGATGCCCCGCGCGCCGGTCTGGGTCATTTTATCCACACTTATCAGTGCGACGGGAATCCGCTTCCGTCGTTTGAGGGCGAACCCGAGACGGTTCGCATTGAGGGGGATATGGAACAGTTTGCAGAGACGATCTGGACAAACTTGAATGAAGACAACAAGGTTTCCCTGTACGTCAGCTTTATTGATCTGGCAAGCGGTGAGACAAAGTTCGTAATCCGCAACAAGCACGGGGAGTAAGGAGCTGGTACGATGAAAGAACTGGAATTGAAATATGGATGTAATCCGAATCAGAAGCCGTCCCGCATTTTCATGAAGGAAGGCGAGCTTCCGATTGAGGTGCTCAACGGCAAGCCGGGTTATATTAACTTCTGCGATGCGTTTAACAGCTGGCAGCTGGTCAAGGAGCTGAAGGAGGCGACGGGCTATCCGTCTGCCGCTTCATTCAAGCATGTTTCTCCGGCTGGCGCGGCGATTGGACTGCCGCTGTCTGAGGTAGAGAAACAGATTTACTTTGTCGAGCAGGAGGAACTGTCTCCGATTGCCTGTGCGTATATCCGTGCGCGCGGTGCGGATCGCCTGTGCTCGTACGGCGATTGGGCTGCTCTGTCGGATACCTGCGACGCTGCTACGGCGACGTATTTAAAGGCAGAGGTTTCCGATGGCATCATTGCCCCGGATTATACCGAAGAGGCGCTGGAAATTCTGCGTACCAAGCGCAAGGGAACCTTTAACGTTGTCAAGATTGATCCGAACTATGAACCGGCTGAGATCGAGTACCGCGATATTTTTGGAATTACTTTCCAGCAGGGCCACAATAACTACAAGATCAGTGCAGAGCTGCTGACCAATCTGGTGACAGAAAACAAAGAACTGACGGAGCAGGCCAAGCTGGATATGATTGTTTCGCTGATTACGCTTAAGTATACGCAGTCCAATTCGGTTTGCTATGTCAAGAATGGACAGGCTATTGGTGTCGGTGCGGGTCAGCAGAGCCGTATCCACTGCACCCGTCTGGCAGGAAACAAGGCAGATAACTGGATTCTGCGCCAGCATCCGAAGGTTATTGGCTTGCAGTTTGTGGATGGAGTTCGTCGCCCGAATCGAGACAACGCGATTGATGTTTATATCTCGGAGGAGTATGAGGACGTTTTGGCGGAAGGCGAATGGCAGAAGGTCTTTAAGGTAAAACCGGAGGTTCTGACGCGGGAAGAGAAGAAGGCGTGGATTGCCAAGCAGTCCGGTGTGACAGTTGGTTCAGATGCATTCTTCCCGTTTGGCGACAACGTAGAGCGTGCCAGAAAGTCCGGCGTTGCCTATATTGTGCAGCCGGGCGGTTCGATCCGTGATGATCATGTCATTGAGACCTGCAATAAATATGGTATTGCGATGGCATTTACTGGAATGCGGCTGTTCCACCACTAAATAGAATATATCGCCAAGTCAGGTGCGGAGTCATTCGTACCTGGCTTTTGGCGGATTTTTGAGGGGTGGAAGCCCCATTGCGGTATCGTGAGGAGGATTTTTTTGCATGAAAGTATTGG
>CAYLXH010000004.1:0-38812 GCA_964387535.1 uncultured Butyricicoccus sp.
CTTGATACAGGTGTCATTCCGCCAGAGCAGGAACAGGCTTTCAGAGAAGCAATTCCAGAGGAGATGCGAGTATTTCAGAAGCTTCAGATGGATGGGTTTATGCTTTCCATGTCAGAGCTTATTTGCTGGTGTAAAGAACAGGGAATGGCTATTGGCACAGCTCGTGGTTCTGTTGGCGGTTCAAGGGTGGCATACGTGACTGATATCATTGATTTGAATCCTGAGACATGGCATACAGTATTCTCCAGATTCTGTAATGAGGACAGAAAAGAAATTGGAGATATTGACATCGACTGTGTTGAGTCTGACAGACCAGCAATTTTCAATTATATTACCGAGCGGTTTGGTGCAGATAAAACAGCCAGAGTTGCTTCATTCGGAACTATGCAATCAAAGGGCGTTATTGATGACGTAGGACGGCATCTTGCTCAGAAATGGAATAAAGCTCATGTAGGCAGAGAAAAAGATAATCCGTGGTCACTTGGAAACATTGCAAAAATCAAAGGCGAATTTGATTCTGACCCGGAGAAAACAAAGAAGAAATATCCAGAGTTGTTCTATTACTACGATGGACTTCTTGATACGAAGATTTCTCAATCTGTACATCCGGCGGGGATGGTAATCAGTCCGATATCTTTGGACGATAACTTCGGTGTGTTCGATAAGGATGGAGAGAACTGCTTGTTGCTGGATATGGAAAACATCCATGACTTCACAGGGCTTGCAAAGTACGACTTCCTTATATTAAAGACGGTGCAGGTTATCAGAGACACATGCAGGTATATGAATAAGCCGTACCCAAAGACACATGAAATCGACTGGGATGACGAAGCAGTGTGGGAAGATATGATTCGTAACCCATCTGGTATTTTCCAGTTTGAAGGGGCGTTTGCATTTGATTGTTTAAGGAAGTTTGTTCCAAAGAGCATTTTCGATATGTCAATCGTCACCGCCTGCATCAGACCATCCGGTTCTTCATATAGGGATGTGCTACTTGCAAGGCAAATACATAAGAATCCGTCTGAATTGATTGATGAGTTGCTGAAAGAGAATCTCGGCTACTTGATTTATCAAGAGGACACAATCAAATTTCTGCAGCAAATCTGCGGTTTGTCAGGAAGTGAAGCTGATAATATCAGACGAGCTATTGGTAGAAAGCAGAAGGATAGATTGGATGCGGCGATGCCATCTATTTTGGAAGGGTACTGCGCAAAATCTCCACAGCCGCGAGAGGTGGCAGAAAACGAGGCAAAGGAATTTCTCCAGATTATTGAAGATAGTGCGAGCTATCAGTTTGGATATAATCATTCCATCGCATATTGTTTGCTTGGATATTTGTGTGCATACTACAGATATTATCATCCGATTGAGTTTATCACATCGTTCCTGAATAATGCGGCAAACGAAGATGATATCCGAAACGGAACGGCATACGCTAATCGAATTGGTATTAAGGTGACAATGCCGAAGTGGGGATTATCTAAGAGCGAATACTTCTTCGACAAAGAAAAGAATATCATTGCGAAAGGACTTACGTCCATAAAGTACATGAGCGCCGGAATCGCTGAAGAGTTATACGAAGCGGCACATAGTCGAAAGTTCACACACTTTGTTGACGTGTTGTACGCAATTAGTGAAACTTCAATGAATACAAGACAGTTGGACATTTTGATTAAGCTTGACTTCTTCTCGGATTTTGGAAACCAGAGAGAATTGCTTAGAGTTACAGAACTATTCTACGAGACATTCAAGAAAGGACAGGCGAAACAAATAGCTAAGAGTAAAGTTGTAGGAACTCCACTAGAGCCGATTATTGAAAAGCATTCGATTGGTGTGACGAAATCCGGCGCAGAGTCAAAGAACTTCGCTTTATTGGATGTCAATTCTATCCTACACGAAGCAGAGGATGTAATTATGTCGCTAGACCTTGAGGATTTGAGTGACATTATCAAAGTTAGGAACTTTGCAGATGTAATGGGTTATGTCGGGTATGTGTCCGGTAAGGATGAGGATAGAAAAAAGTTGTATGTAATGGATATATATCCTCTTGTACGAAAGAGAGATGGAAAGCAATTTGGGTATTCTGTCATAACCAAGTCGATTGGAAGTGGCGTTGAAAGTAGATTTACAGTATTCAATCGTGTATATGATGCCGAGCCAGTACAGAAGGGAGATATTATCTATTGCACTTCGTGGGAGAGAGATGGACAGTATTTCAGAATGACAGGATATAGGAAAATATTTTGACGGAGAGGTGATAAAGTGGAAGTATTGAATGCAACTACATTTTCGGAAGTAATGATGCGTTGTCGTCTTTACCCGGAGTACAAGGCGGTTGTTGCGATTGGAGACCATTCAAGGTTTCGCGATTTCTTGAATAGCGTGAAAAAATATTTAAAGAACGATGAAATTGATGATATTACTGGAATATCACGAGCAGGGATTATCAAATTCAAGAATGGTAGCTATATCCGTCCATTAACATCGGATTCAAAAGCAAGGGGTATATGCGCCCATGAAATTATCTACGACGATGATATCGGAGATATTGAGTCGATTACAGAAAGAATCCGGAAAATTATTTATCATTGTCACGAAGAGGAATCAGAACCAGTAACATTGGATGACTTCTTGAGTGAGTTCAAAATCCTGTAAAGCATACGGTATAATTCGTTGTGCTGCAACAGGTAGCTCAATATAAAGAGCAGTTTTATACATATTAAAGGAGACCGAAAATGGCAAAAGAACTTTATTGCAACAAATGTGGCAAGAAGATGGATATGTGGGATATCCAAGAGGACTTTTCATTGCAGCGCAATCTGGGTTATGGTTCTCGGTATGACGGAGACAATCTTGACCTTGACCTTTGTTGTGACTGTATGGACAAGCTGATTGAAGAGTGTGTTATTCCGCCGGTGGATTCACTGGTAAAAGAAAAGGGTGATAACCCTGATTAAATACATAAGAACGATTGCTGTAACACTGTGCGCTGTATGTTTGCTTGTCGCAAGCGGCGCACAGGCAGTAAATCTAAATGAAGAAGAAACATGTAAAGAAATAGTCATGAGCACTACAAGCGTTCAGAATATATCCCAGTTAGCAACGGGTACGGTTCATAAATCTATTAAAATGGCTGAGGTAGTTGAAACAACAGAGGAAGAAGTCGTTGAGGCGGAATCAGATTACATTACATATTTCACAGAAGACGATGCAACAGATTTGGCAAAAGTATTGTTAAGAGAATGTGGTGGGATTCCAAGTAAGACGGAGCAGGCATGTGTCGCATGGTGTGTATTAAATCGAGTGGATGAATATAACAGCAGCGTATATGCTGTCCTGCGAGAGCCAAATCAGTTTGCGTTTAGTGAATCAACGGAGGTAAGAGACGACCTTTATGAGCTTGCGAAAGATGTGCTTTGTCGGTGGAATGATGAGAAAAATGGAATCATGGATTCCGGCAGAGTATTACCACAGGAGTACACATACTTTCACGGTGACGGAGTTCATAACTATTTCAGAAACGCTTTCAGCGGTAATTATGACACATGGGACTATTCTCTTGAAAGTCCTTATGAAAATTAAAAGCAGAGTGTATAATTAGATTGACTTAAAAGAGGAAGTGTGATATACTCTGTTTATACGGATGTATCCGTTTTCTTTTATCCAATATCGAGCTAATAATATACTCTGCTACAAGCGGAGGTAAAAGCTTTATGGCAGAATATGATGCTCAGGGTTGCAAATGTGTATCCAATGCAAAAGTATATGGCTTGGATGAAAGTATCAGAAGAGCAAAATTCCCGATGTCGGTTGACACAAACCAGTTATCAACCGAACTAACAAAGGGAATTAAGTCTCTCGCACAGAGTGCGCATGGAGCGGCGCACGACCAATGGTTGACAGGTGTGGTTGTCCAGTTCGATTTGACTTTTAGTAATAAGGGTTGGGTAGAAGCAGAAAGATACCACTTTCTTGATTTTGTAAGCTCCCAGAGTACGATGCATCGAATTACAAAGTTCGATTTAGACAAAGCCTATAACGAGTATGTTGATAAGCGCATCGTAGAAGTTATGAAAGAGAAAGTCAGAGAGTACAACGAGTTCTGTGCTTCGTTGGAAACAGGTCTCATTCCACAGAGTCAGGAAATTTTGGCTGGATTAGAAGAGGAGAAGAAGAGAAAGTATCTCGAAATTCTTTACAGCAATCCGGCAGGGTTTGAGATTACAGCCGGTATGACAACCAATTATCGACAACTAAAGACAATTTACAGTCAGAGGAAAAATCATCGTCTTCCAGAATGGAGGCTGTTCTGCAAATGGATTGAAACGCTGCCGCATAGTGAATTGATTACAGAGAGCAGGTGAGACTATGCAGAGCAGGATAAACAATCCTCGTAGGGCAAAGCAGCTTATTGATTTCAAAGGTCTTGAAATCGACGGTTATATTTACCCGACTGATATTGATGGTTTGATTGAGTACAAAGACTCAGAATACATATTGTTTGAAGTTAAGCATGGAAATGCCGAAGTCCCATTTGGGCAAAGGTTAGCACTACAAAGAATGGTGGATGATTTCACCAAAATAGGTAAGCAAGCTGTGGTATTTATCTGCGAGCATACGGTGCATGATGCAGATAAGCCTGTCGTAGCCGCATGGTGTAAAGTACGGGAAATTTACTATGGCAAAGAAAAAGAATGGAGGCAGCCGATTGGCGATATCACGGTTAGGGAAGCGGTGAATATGTTTCAAGAACATTCACGCTTAATACAAGAGTCAGGAGAAGGAGGTAGTGAGTAATGCCGATGAAAGTCATTGCTGTTTCTGGACGCGCAAGACACGGTAAAGATACTGTGGCGAAAATGTTGCAGGAGCAGCTTGAAGCAGATGGGAATAAGGTACTTATCACGCATTATGCGGATTTGCTGAAATACATCTGCAAGACATTTTTTGGATGGGACGGCAAAAAGAATGAGAAAGGGCGAACTCTGCTTCAGCATGTCGGGACAGACGTTGTGAGAAAAAATGAGCCTAATTTCTGGGTAGATTTTGTTGCGGACATCCTGTGTTACTTCAACGACTATTGGGATTTCGTTATCATTCCAGATACGAGATTTCCAAATGAATTTAACCGTCTGAAAGAACGTGGTCTTGACGCGGTTCATCTAAGGGTTGTGAGAACTGATTTTGTAAGTCCTCTTACGGCAGAACAGCAGGCACATCCTTCAGAAACAGCGTTGGATGATATAGAGCCTGATTTCTGCATCATCAATGACGGAGATTTAGACTCACTGAAAACAAAAATCAATATATGGATAGCAGGAGGATTGTATGCAGAAAAACAATAAAGGTTACTACGATTTTGATGTTGATTTCGATGATATTTTGGTCGAGCACGGTTTGATTGATGAGATGTTTTATCTCAGAGACTTGAATCAAAGAAAGCTGTTTTTGAACGCAGACATCGACCAGTTTACTGTTGCGGATGCCGCAAAGCATATCATGCAGTTCAACAAGGAAGATAAGGGTATTGAGGTTGAGAAGCGTACACCAATCATCCTGTATGTTACCTCTAATGGCGGAGCAGTTGATGCGGGATTTGAACTGATTGATATTATCCAGAGTAGTAAGACACCAGTTTATACCGTGAATCTTGGGTATCAGTACAGTATGGGATTCTTGATTGGACTCGCTGGGCATAAGCGATTCGCTATGAGAAATTCAAAGTTTCTGATGCATGATGGAAGTAACTTTGTTTACGGTTCTGGAACTAAGGTACAAGACCAGATGGAGTTTCAGCGTAGAGTTGAAGCTCGTGTAAAGGATTATATCTTATCCAGAAGTAAGCTGACAAGCGAGGAGTACGATAACAAGTTAAGAGTGGAATGGTATTTGTTCGCAGACGAGGCAAAGGAGAAGGGATTCACGGATTACATCATTGGTGTTGACTGTGAAATCGACGATATGATTTAAGGAGGTCTGCATATGGATGAGTATCTTGGCTTTAAAGAGGTGATTCTAAACGAGGATGGTGTGAATGCCATCTTCGGCGAAGAACCAGATAATGTATATGATTGCTTACAGAATGAATACCTCGTAGCTACAGACGAAGGAGGAAATCATCTCGGCATATTCAAATGTGACGGCAACAAGCTTTGTAAGATTCCTTATAAGACAATCAATTCAAGATTTCTTGGGAAGATTAAGCCCCGGAATTTACAGCAGCAAATGGCAATCAATATGCTGTATGACAGTGATTCTACAGTCAAAGTAATTACAGGTAAGTTTGGCACAGGTAAAGACTTTCTGATGTGCTCTGCCGCGATTGATTTATTAGAGCATAACAGGTTCGAGAAAATCGTTTATGTCAGAAATAACATTGAGGTTAAAAACTCGAAGCCAATTGGTTACTTACCGGGTTCGTATAATGAGAAACTGTTACCATTTGCGATGCCTCTTGCCGACCATTTAGGTGGGATTGATGGATTAAGCTTAATGATAAGTCACGGGCAGATTGAAATCGTACATCTTGGTTTTATCAGAGGACGTGACATCAAGAACTCTATCATTATCTGCTCTGAAGCAGAAAATTTGACGAAAGAGCATATCCAGTTATTACTCGGTAGGGTTGGAGAAGGTTCTACACTCTGGATGAATGGGGACTTTAAGCAATGCGATGCAGAAATCTTTGAGCGAAATAGCGGATTGATGGTTGCGGTAGACAAACTTAAAGGTCATCCACGCTTTGGATATGTCAAGTTATTAAAGACAGAGCGTAGTGAGACTGCGGCAATGGCAGATTTATTAGACTAGGAGGTAATGCAAGTGATTGTAATGAAACGAAATGGTCAGGAAGACCAGTACATGAAGAGCAAAATACATAATGCGGTAGACAAGGCGGTAAAAGATGTTATGCGCGGCAGGGAGGACAACTCCCTTGCCGACACGATAGCAAATCGTCTTGACTCTCGCTACAGAAAACGTAAGCGTGCCATTTCTGTAGAAGAAATTCAGGATGATGTTGAGACAGAACTGATGAAAGAACAGGCTTACGAGGTTGCTAAGGCGTATATTCGCTATCGACATGAGCATGAATTGATGCGTAATGGCAGCGTTATTGACGGTAAAATCCTCACGATTGTTGATGGAGTAAACGAGGAAGTCATTCAGGAGAATTCCAATAAGAATCCTACTATCCTTTCGACACAAAGGGATTATATTGCCGGGGAAGTGAGCAAGGATATTTCAAACAGAGTGTTGATTCCAGAAGATATCCGTAAGGCTCATGAGGAAGGGATTATACATTTCCATGATTCTGACTACTTT
The DNA here is from genome assembly GCA_964387535.1 of uncultured Butyricicoccus sp. GTDB lineage: Bacteria > Bacillota > Clostridia > Oscillospirales > Butyricicoccaceae > Butyricicoccus_A. Next base: position 7,324 of record CAYLXH010000004.1, read on the forward strand.
GTTCAGAGGATGCATAACTGTTGTCTGGTTAATCTGGAGGATATGCTGCAGAACGGAACAGTAATTTCCGGAACGATGATTGAGAAGCCGCACAGTTTTTCGACCGCCTGCAATATCGCCACGCAGATTATCGCTCAGGTTGCATCGTGTCAGTATGGCGGACAGTCTATCAGCCTTACACACTTGGCTCCGTTTGTTGATATTAGTCGTCAGAAGATTAAAAAGCAGGTTCTTGAAGAATATGTTGAGTTCACAGGTCATGAACCGCAGACCGAAGACGAGTACAGTGAATACATGAGGGTTGTTGACAACCGTCTGAGAGAAGAAGTGAAGCGTGGAGTGCAGACAATTCAGTATCAGGTTGTTACACTGATGACAACAAACGGTCAGGCTCCGTTCATCACGGTGTTCATGTATCTTGGTGAGGCGAAAGATGAGCAAACAAAGAATGACCTTGCCATGATTATCGAGGAGGTCGTTATACAGAGATATGAGGGTGTGAAGAACGAAAAAGGCGTATGGATTACACCAGCGTTCCCGAAACTCATCTATGTTTTGGAAGAGGACAATATTACAGAGGATAGTGAGTATTGGTATCTGACAAAGCTTTGCGCGAAGTGTTCTGCAAAACGGCTTGTTCCTGATTATATCTCGGAGAAAGTAATGCTCCAGAATAAGATTGATAAAAACGGAGAAGGACATTGCTACACTTGTATGGGATGCAGGAGTTTCCTCACACCGTATTTGGATGAAGATGGGAAGCCGAAGTATTACGGTAGATTTAATCAGGGCGTTGTGACCATCAATTTACCGGATGTAGGGTTATCTGCAAAACAGAAAATGATTACAGATGGAATTACTTACGTTGACGATGAACAGTGGGCTAAAGTACAGGAAGAGTTCTTCTGGGAAATCTTTGAGGAGCGTTTGGAACTTTGTCATAGAGCACTCCGTCTGAGACACGAGCGGCTGCTCGGTACGATGTCAGATGCATCTCCGATTCACTGGCAGAATGGTGCATTGGCAAGGCTTGAAAAAGGAGAGACGATTGACAAACTTTTATACGGCGGATATTCTACACTTTCTCTTGGATATGCAGGATTGTATGAGTGCGTAAAAGCTATGACGGGAAAGAGCCATACTGATGATGAGGCAAAACCGTTTGCTTTAGCGATTATGCAGCACATGAATGATAAATGCAAGGAATGGAAAGAAGCGGAGAATATTGATTATTCATTGTATGGCACTCCGATTGAATCCACAACATATAAGTTCGCTAAGAGTCTGCAGAAACGCTTCGGAGTGATTGAAGGGATTACCGATAAGGGATATATTACAAACTCCTATCATGTTCATGTGTCGGAAGAAATCAATGCTTTTGATAAACTTCAGTTTGAAGCGGAATTTCAGCTTTTGAGTCCGGGCGGCGCAATTTCTTATATCGAAACAGCAAACCTGAGTGACAATATTGAGGCAGTGCTTGCGGTATTGAAGTACATATACGACCACATTATGTATGCAGAATTGAATACCAAATCAGACTTTTGTCAAGTATGCGGTTATGACGGGGAAATCAGTATCGTAGAGAACGATGATGGTAAGCTGGTGTGGGAATGCCCGAATTGTGGGAACAGGAATAAGGCAAAGATGAATATCGCACGACGCACCTGTGGATATATCGGAACAAACGACTGGAATCAAGGTCGTACACAGGAAATTAAAGAACGTTACGTTCATTTAGGCGGTGAGTAATTGCATTACGGGAAGATAAGAGAAACGGATATTGCAAATGGGACTGGTGTAAGGGTAACGCTATTCGTATCTGGTTGTAGAAATCACTGTAAGAATTGTTTTCAGCCTGAGACGTGGGATTTCAATTATGGCGAACCATATACGGAAGAAACAGAAAGGCATATCTTAGAATCTCTATCAAAACCGTACATACAAGGGCTTACATTACTTGGCGGAGAGCCGTTTGAGCCAGAAAACCAGCGTGAATTGGTACGGCTTCTCCGCAAGGTAAAAGCCATTTATCCAGAAAAAGATGTGTGGTGTTACACAGGATACACCATCGACCAGCTTCTGAAAGATAACTCTGCGCCGAGGTGCGAAGTAACAGATGAAATGCTATCACTGATAGAGGTTCTTGTGGATGGAAGATACATTGATGAGCAGCGTGATATTACACTAAAATTTCGTGGCTCATCCAATCAGAGGATTATTGATATGCATAACAGAGAAGATAATAAATGGATGTGAGGTGGAGTTTGCACCTATGAGTGATGTGAAAATTGCAATTGCGTGGCACAGCATCAAATACATATTAACCATTGTATTTACGATTTTGAATCTGACAGGGATAGTTCATTGGCATTTGCTGTTGATTATTTCACCTCTACTGATTTCGTTAGCTTTAAAGATTGTTGCAATGATATTACTTGGATTCCTTGTATGCATTGTACCAATATGGTCAGAGAGGTGGAATGATTGATTATGAAAATTATCTATGGAATATTATGTGCTGTGATTATCGTTTCGATTATTGATTACATATTTAACAATACACCTCCGAGTGGAGGTTTTGGAGGAAGGATAGCATGAATGGTGAAAATAGAGAAGAAAGATATGGATTGACTGAGTGTGGATGCTTGTCACTTACATTAAATGATTATGGAATCAACACGGATAAGATTTCTGGTCGTGTTGGTAAACATATTGTAGAAGATTTTATGGAGCTGATGTGCAAGACTGGATATATCGTGAAGAACGAGTTAGAAGGAGAGGTTTGTGAATGATGAAAGTTAATTATAAGAAACTTGATGACAGAGCAGTAGTTCCGACGTATGGTTCTGAATATGCCGCTGGATTGGATTTAAGTGCGTTGATTCAGAACGGCGCAAAAGCACAAAGGATTCCTGCCGGAGCGACAGTAAAAATCGGTACTGGTATCGCAATGGAAATCCCAGAAGGATATTTTGGAGCAGTATTCGCAAGGAGTGGTATGGCGACAAAGAGAGGATTGAGACCCGCAAATTGTGTGGGTATAATTGATTCGGATTATCGAGGAGAAATTATTGTTCCATTACATAATGATACTGATAAGTGTGAGACGATTCGGGACGGAGATAGAATTGCGCAGATAGTTATCATGCCGTATCTTAGGGTTGAGTTAAGCGAAGTAGAAGAGCTTGATGATACAGTACGAGGAGAAAACGGGTTCGGTAGTACAGGAGTGTCGCAGGAGACCATATACGAACAGTTCAGTCTCTTTGATATAACGAAGTAATGTCAACACCACAGGGGGTGGACTATCCGCCCCTTATTATTTGAGAGGTGATTAAATGGCGACAGATGTGCCCATTTGGGAGAAATATACTTTAACGATAGAAGAAGCAGCCGCCTATTTTCGCATTGGAGAAAACAAATTACGTCGCCTTGTGAACGAGAATGATGACGCTGAATACATACTGTGGAATGGTAACAGACCACAGATAAAAAGAATCAAGTTTGAAAAGATGATTGATAGCATCGGCGTAATCTAAATTAGCAGATTGACTGGCAAAAATTTTCTGTTATAATATTACTTGAGTTATATCATTCTCTTTTCGGGAAGGAGCAAATATGTCTGAGAAGAGACGTGACAACAAAGGCAGAGTTTTACGAGACGGCGAAACCCAAAGACCGGATGGCAAGTATGAGTACAAATACTTTGATGCAAAAAGAGTTAGGAGGAGTGCTTATAGCTGGAGACTTGTCGAGACAGACAAATTACCTGCCGGGAAGCGTCAATGCTTACCACTGCGTGAGATTGAGAGGCAGATATCCAAAGATATTGATGACGGCATTGATACGCACACGGCGCGTAAAACAACGCTGAACGATTTCTATGATGCCTACATTGAAACAAAGTATGAGTTGAAACAATCAACGCGCACAAACTATAAATACATGTATAGGAAGTATGTGCGTGAAGATATCGGTAAGTGTAAGATTGCAAGTATCAAATACAGCGATATCAAGAAATTTTATATTAAACTCATACGAGAGATAGGATTCAAGCCTAATAGTGTAGAAATTATGCAGACAATTCTGCACCCAATTTTTACATCGGCTGTCAGGGATGGTATCATCAGAATCAATCCTACAGACGGCGTTATAGCAGAAATCAAAAAGAGCCACGAGTGGGAAAAACCAAAGCGACACCCTTTAACCGTTGCTCAACAGACAAGGTTTGTAGAGTTCGTTTCCGGCAGTAAAACGTACAAGCATTGGATGCCGCTTATAACGGTTATGCTTGGTACTGGGTGCCGTATAGGAGAGGTTATCGGATTAAGGTGGGACGACTGCGACTTTGACGCCGGTCTAATTAACGTCAATCACAACCTCGTGTATCGGGTGCAGGATTCTGGGCGATGTGAATACCACATTACTACGCCTAAAACAAAAGCAGGGGAACGCATTGTACCAATGTTTGAAGACGTTAAGAAAACATTGCTTCAGGAGTATCAACGACAGCAAGAGGACGGGTTCAATACATTCGAGATTGACGGTTACACAAACTTCATCTTCCACAATAGATTTGACGAGCCGTTGAATCCTCATGTAGTCAATAGAGCTATCGACAGGATTATCAGAGACGCCAACATGGTTGAGGAAGAGGTCGCTAGGGTTGAACACCGTGAGCCAGTATTACTCCCGCATTTTAGCTGCCACCACCTTCGTCACACGTTCTGTACACGCCTATGTGAGAACGAACCGAACATTAAAATTATCCAAGAGATTATGGGGCACAGGAACATAGAGACTACAATGGACGTGTATAATGAAGCGACGAAGGAAAAGAAGATGGAGAGCTTTGCAAGTCTCGAAGGCAAGTTTAAGCTCACATGATTTACGACAAATTTACGACACATTTTACGACAAACCATAGTGGAGTTATAAAAAGTTTTAAGAAATTTTGTGGAACACATATGCGAGAAATGCTTATAACAGGCACGTTTTGAGAGGTTATAAAAACTTATGTGAAATTTAGTGTCAATTCCCGACAATGAAGCCGTTGGACAAATGAGTCGCTGACCTCATGATAGTTCGGTACAAACAATAGAAATGGTATAGAAAATCCCCTTAGTTATCAGGATCACTCGATGCGATTGAGTGACCTACACTAAGGGGATTTTTGTCGTTCTGTCGCTGCGTTGTCATGTAACAGACAGTTGCGGCCAATCAGAAGGACGATGACGGATCTGCTTTGTTCTCGCGATGCTTCTTTACAAGCAAAATCGCTCCGGATAGAAGAATCACGGCCGCTCCAGTCAGAATAGATAACATACCGCATGGAATCAAATAGAAATTCTCATGAAGAATTCCTGCGGAATCAATATATTCCACGGAATTTGCTTTGATGAATAAGCAAAGAAATCCTATCAGCATCAGCACAGTACCGATCAGTGTGGAAATGAGATTCATTCTTGCCCGCCTCGTTTCGCTGCCGTCGCGCACTAATTTTTCTGTCATTTTGTTCCTTGTTGAACCTCCGAGAATCAGTTTGTCGAGAGAAACATGGAACTCGGATGATATCAGGATCAGCGTTTCGATATCGGGAAGATTTTTGTTATTTTCCCAATTGGAGACTGCCTGCCTTGTCACATGAAGTCTGCTGGCAAATTGCTCCTGTGTCAGGTTGTTCTCCTTTCGAAGAGTTTTTATTTGATCGCTGAATTCCATTCTGTCCACGTCCTTTCTGCAAATAGTTTACGGCAAAGTTCAAAAAACAACAAGAAAGCAGCTCTTGCTGCCGCTATTTTCCACGACAGAGTTGGTTGCACTTGCCATGTGTATCATCACGGCAGCGGAAATATTGTTTTCATACCATTGCATTATATCATATCATGCTGTCTGGTTCTGCATACTGTTCCGTATTTGCGATGGACAACAGTTACGGCAGTCGGAGATGGCATTGCTTGGTGACAGAATTTCTTGTTATCGTTTGATTGCAAGACAATAATTGACGTTGCTCAGCGCTGTGATACGGTGCTCAGGATTTGCTGTGTTATAAGCGGAAAAATACTCTTGTGTGATTTGATCTGGTGTGAGATGCCGATGCACAGAAAATCCAAAGTGAGCAAGCAACTGTTCCATCTTCTCATAGGAGTAGCAGGAAAGCATTGGTTCGTCGGCGCCATTCGCCAGCAAGGATTGCATTTGTGTCCGCTCTCCCGCTTGTTTGGTATAGGCGTTCTCATCGGGATAGTCAAATACAAGTTGACTGCCAGAGGGAAGAAGAGAGGAAAGTCCAGAGAGAATTGCAGAAACTGCGCTGTGGGAGCAATAGTAGAACAGCCCTAGGATGCTGCAGAAGCTGGAGAGTGCGGAGGAAAAGTGTGATTCAGTTTGCAGCGCATGAGTCCAATGCGTATCAATGAGATCAGCGGATACATAATAGGTGCGTTGTGGAATTGCTAGGCCGGCTTGGTGCAGAAGCTGTTGTTTGTGCTGCGCGGTTAGCGGATGATCCACCTCCCATACCGACAGGGAGTCAGCCCAATCTGGTCGACGATAGGCAAACGTGTCATACCCGGCCGCGAGGATGAGATACTGTGTCATGCCGGACACTGCTGCGGAGTGGAGGGAGTCTTCGGCAAAGGCAGCGCGACCGAGGGGAGAAGGACTGAGATAGGTATCGGTAATCCAGCGCAGCGCCTGATCTTGTGTGCCAGAGAAAGAGGGACAGAAGAAAGAAATCCCAGAGGCCATATTCTCTGCGATGCGAGCATAGTCCTGTCCCAGCAATGCTTTGGCACAGCTGTCACGAAAGATGGGAGTGGAATTGACTTCGTGATGATACGCGCGAGCGAAAGCGCTGATCATCGCTGTCATGCTTGGTTGTTGCGTCATAATAATCACCTCATATATTTCATACACTTGTCGCAGATGGAATACAAGACTTGAAATTTTGACGGATTTGTGGTAATATAATAGCAGAAAATACTAAAAAAATTGTGGAGTACTGGGGAAATCAGTGCTCCACAATTTTTATTGTATGGGAAACCCGTCCTGCCGATTGGCAGGACGGGTTGCGTTTTGGAGAATATAAATTTTGGTGCTTACAGCGACTGTTCTGGGAGGGCAGCGCAAACAGCCAATGACAGGAAAGACTGCTCCTTGCTGTCCGAACGGGAGGTGATTGCAATCGGAATCTTTGCGCCGATGATAACACCACAGCTGGAAGCTTTGCCATGAATCTGCAGGGCCTTTACCAACAGGTTACCGGCCAGCAGGTTCGGAACAACAATACCGTCAAACTCACCACAGAGATTACAATCAAAGTTCTTCAGACGGGCAGCTTCCTTGCTGATAATCAGATCGTAGGCGATGGGGCCAACCAACTCACAGTCAGCAATTGGCGTGTCGTTGTGATCGTGTACGATGGTCTGGGACTCAATCGTGTCCTTCATGTGGAAAGCAGGCTGCTCAACCAGAGACAGCAATGCGATGTTGGGATGTTCATAGCCAAGACCCTTGAAGGTGTTGACCATGTTCTGAACGACTTTTTTGCGTTCACCCATGGTCGGGCGAATCAACATGGTAACATCAGAAATGGCGAGGATACGATCATAATCCTGCAGCTTGAGCATTGCAATATGAGTTAAGAGCTTGCCTGGCCGCATCAAGTCATTCTTTCTGTTCAGAATCGGCATCAGGAAGTCACGGGTCTGAGTGTTGCCGCGCATCAGAACATCGGCTTTCCCCGCTTTAATCAGATTGATGGCAGCCTGAACAACACTTTCGTCGGGATCGGTAGCAACCAGCGTGTACGGCTTGTCCGTCAGATTCAGTTTCTGGAGCATGGCCGTAATTTTCTCTTTATCACCGACCAGAATGGCTTCAGCAAACCCTGCGTCAACGGCATCGAACGCACCCAGCATAATGTTTTCTGCGTCAGCGCCGGCAATCGCTACACGAACCGGTTTCAGAGAAGCCTTTGCTCGCTCTACAATAAAATCAAAATTTGTTTTATACATGTTTCATCAACTCCATGACATTTTTTCTGCGTCAATAGAAATAATGGGGTAATAGGATCATTTCCCATACGTCTATATTTTACTCTTATTCTACGAATGAGTCAAGAGAAATGTCGGAAAAATGACAGAAAAACGCGAAAAAAGAAACAAATATCGCGATTTAAACGCGATAATAGTGCAAAACTTAGTTGCAGGAAAAAGAGAAAAAAACAGGCATAGACAGTACCCTTGAGCAGAGGGTTGACAGCCTATGCCTGTTGAATTTTACCTGCCAATCAATAGGAAGGATAATATCGTTTAGCAGTGTAGATCAATGAATATTACAGCAGAGCCGGGTCATGAATCAGGATGCCCTTATCGAAACGATCCAGCGTGTACGGCTGCATATCCGGAACCATAGAAGTATCGCCAACAACTGCGCCAGCTGCCAGAATACCGAGGCCCGGTGCGAACATGGTAGCCTTGGTAGCACCCAGGGAGTGGAAGAAGCCCTTAACATTCGGAGCCTCGCCAACAACGATGGAGTGATCCGGCAGGTTGCCATACTGACCAGCCCAGTGACGGATAATACGAACGTCCTTGAGTGCCGGTACCTGAATGGTGCAACGACGAGCGATCTCTTCGAGAACCTTCCACTCGGTCTCGAAATCAATGATGCCAGCCTCAACGTCTGGATCAGACCAGCCGCAGAGGAATCCACCATGCTTAACCTGAACGATGTAGGTATGCCACTTGTTCAGAGAATAGATCATCGGAGCCTTGATGTACTCGAGCGGCTCGGTAACAACGATCTGATGCTTCTCCGGCTCCAGCGGGATAGATACGCCAGCCATACGGCCGATGAACTTGCCCCACTCACCAGCAGCGTTTACAACACAATTGGTCTCGATGACGCCCTTGTCGGTCTCAACAGCCTTAACTTCGCCGTTCTCAACGCGGATGCCAGTAACCTTCGTGTAGTTGTAGAACTCAACACCCATCTTCTGAGCAGCATACTTGTAGCTCAGAGCGATCTTCATCGGGTTGATAACGCCTTCATCAGTGTTGTAAGTACCACCCAGCATACCGTCATTAACATCCAGATACGGGGATACTTCCTTACACTGCTGAGGGTCGAGAACATAGGAATCAAAGCCGAACTTTCTCTGCAGAGCTACGTTCTTCTCTGCCTGAATCTTCTGCTCTTCGGTGTAGAATGGGAGCAGGTAGCCGCCCTTGGAAATTTCCAAGTCGCCATAACCGGTCATTTCACCCAGAACATCGAATTCGTCGATAGACAGACGAGCGACACGGAGAAGAGCTTCGGTAGCGAACTGTGCGCGGAACATAGCTGCGCAACGGCCGGAACCGCCGAACGGTGTGTACTGCTGCTCTACCAGAACAACATTTTTAACGCCCGCTTTTGCGAGGTGATACGCTGCAGAAGTACCAGCGTTACCGCCGCCGATTACTACAACATCAGCTGTTTTCTTCATTTAGATGTCACCTCCAACAATCTGTCCAAATGTGATCGGCTTGATCGGAATACGGCTAACCGGAATGTCCAGATCATCAACCTTAACACCGAGATAATTAGCGATCTCGCGAGCGATCATTTCCTTGCAGGTACGACCCTGGCACGGGCCCATCGTACAGCGGCAGGTTTTCTTGATTTCCTGCATGTTATCAAGGCCAGAATCCAACAACTTGTGCAGGTCGGCCATAGTTACATTCTCACAACGGCAGAGGATGATTTTGCTTTCGTCCATTTATGTCGTCCTCCCTTCAAAACTTAATGTTGCGGGCATCATAGATGAGGTCAGCATCAACGCGCATGGTAATAACATTCGTGTGATCCATCCGCTCACTGTCCAGAACTCTGATGATTTCAGCCTTGCCAACAACTGCGCCGTCACGACCCAGAGCGTCAACAATATCGCCCTTCTTCGGCAGCGGGCACAACTCATACGGGAACGTAATGTCGATCTTGCCGTCGCCTACTGTCTCATTGATTACAAAACATGCCAGACCCGGGCACTTAGCAACACAGTTGCCGCAGCCGGTGCAGTCATCATACAGTACGGACGGGCACTCGTTCAGAGCGTCCATCTTAACTGCGTTGAACTTGCAGCTCGTCTTGCACGGATTGCACGGAATCTCTTCATAGCATTCCATTACTACGTACGGGCCCTTGGCTCTCCGCTCAGCAGAGGGCAAGAGCGCTTCAAACATTTCACGGCTAGCGATGCCGGAGTTTTCTAATGTCACAGCCACTTCTTATTCCTCCTCTTAGTCCATCATTGCCAGACCATTGCGGATCTTAGCACCGGTCTTACCAGCACGGAGATCAGCCAACTGAGCAATGTACTCCTCGCGCTTTGCAAGAACTTCCGGATGGTTCATGCCGGTAGCAATTGCAGCGGATACACCAGCGATGCTGCCTTCGATCATAGCTGCGGTAGCTTCTTCGATGCAGGATACGTCGCCAGCTACGTAAACGCCCTCTGTCGTGGTCTCCAGATTCTCGTCACGTGCCGGAACAAAGCCGCCCAGCTGCGGGATGTAGTACATCTTGCAGCGCGTGTGAGAGATCAGCTCATACAGCGGGGACAGACCAACTGCCAAGCAGATGGTATCAACTTCGATCTCAGTCTCGGTGCCTTCTACAACCTGGAACTTGTCGTCCATGTCAGCCAGAATAGCGCCGGTTACATGATCTTCGCCCAGAGCAGCAACACAGGTCTTCTGAGTATAGATCGGAACGCCCATACGACGAACCTTGGAAGCGTGAACCTTATAGCCGCCAATGCGCGGAGCTGCTTCAACGATAGCAACAACGTCAACGCCAGCCTGCAGCAGCTGATAGGTAACGATCAGACCGATGTTACCAGCACCAATCATCAGGACCTTGGAGCCTGGCTGGATGCCGTATACGTTCATCAGAGTCTGGATAGCGCCTGCGCCGTAAACACCCGGCAGATCATTGTTCTCGAACTGGAGCATCTTTTCCTGAGCGCCAGTGGAAATGATAATCTTTTCTGCGGTCAGACGGCTGTAAACGCCATTGTCCTCATAGGAGATGACGCGATCGCTGTAAATGCCCAAAACATCCGTATTGGTATGAACTTCAATACGCGGATGGGAGTAAATCTGGTCACGCAGCATCTTAACGATCTCGATACCACGAGTACCAGCATGCTGATGCTCCGAACCGAAGAACTTATGAGTCTGCTTGATCAGCTGGCCGCCGAGCTCAGCATTACGATCCATCAGTACAACGCGTACACCAGCGTCAGCAGCGTTCAGAGCTGCGCTCATGCCGGCAGGGCCGCCGCCGATAACAACTACATCACAGAATTTCATGCTTTGGCACCTCCCATAATAGAGCCGCTGCCCGTCTGAAGCTTAACTTCCATTCCAGCCTTGAGCGGCTCAACACATACGCGAACGTTCGGGATGCCGTTGACTTCCATCAGGCAGGAAGAACAGTTGCCGATTGCACAGAAGAATCCTCTCGGACGCCCCTTGTGCTCACGCAGCTTGCGAACACCATTAGCATGGAGAGCTGCAGCAATCGGCTCTCCCTCATAGCCTTCTAATGTGGTTCCCTCAAATGTGAACTCGACGATAGGGCCGTGCTCATACTTGAGAACCGGATGTTCAGTAATAGTCCTCACATTAACGCCTCCTATTTTCATAGTTTAAAAACACAACAGACAACAAGAAAATAAATGCAAAGATTGTTTCACAAAAAGGTGATACTTTGCAACACAATCAAAAACATTTTTCGGACTTTTCATAGTAGCCTGTTATTGACATAATAACATTGAGCTAATCCTCAGACTTTTAGAGTAAATCACATTGTAAAAATAACTCAACATCTTTTGGAGAAGTACTTCCTTTTTGTTTATTTTAACAGATTACAGAAAATAGATTTTGCTAAAACTCAGTTCAACTTTGCGAAATCTCATATGAATGTGAAAAAAAAACAATTTTTTTGGTGAAATTTATGCAAATTGCAATAAGAAAGGCATAACAAAATGTAACAAAATAAGCGGGAAATGCTGGAATTTGGGAGAAAAATAAAACTATTTGACGAAGTATCCTTGTTTTCGCGGTTGGTTTAGCTGACTTGAAGGTGCGCAGATATATAACTGTTCTTGTGCCGGGACCAAGAATTGCTGCTCGTGAGACATGCCATATATTCAACAAATCAATTCGAAACGTTCGATAGTTGTGTTTTTTTATGATGATCATATACTGTATACCTTCGATGGTGGATGAGGAAATGATTTCCGAAAACCGCGCTTGAATAGAACGGATTGCTCTGCTAGAATAGGTATCAAAGCGTTACGGGCCGCTGATTAAGAGGAAGGGCGACGAATTGGCTAAGATCCAGCCAATGAGTCAGAAAAGTGTGTTTGTGGAAAAGGGGGAAGGCATGAAACGACGATATCGCCTGATGCGATGGCTGCTTGCACAGCAAGAGCAGACGAGATTGCGTCATATCCCGCGACCGGCACGGAAGATCTTACTGGGCTTTGCGTTGATTATTTTATTGGGTACACTGTTGCTGCACCTTCCGGTTGCATCGCGCACCGGAGAGTCGACGAGCTTTTTGAACGCGTTGTTTACGGCAACCAGTGCGACGTGTGTGACAGGATTGGTTGTCGTGGACACATGGTCGTATTGGTCCCTGTTTGGACAGCTTGTTATTCTGAGCCTGATTCAGATTGGTGGATTGGGTTTTCTGAGCATTGCGGCGATTTTTTCCTTTTTTGTACATCGCCGTATCACCATGCGAGAGCGCATGGCGCTGTCCGCAGCGTTAAATCTGGAGGAGCTTGCCGGGGTCATCCGCCTGACACGAAATGTCATCGTGGCCACCTTTGGACTGGAAGGAATCGGCGCCCTTGTCCTGGCTGTGCGTTTTGTTCCGGAGTTTGGCGCGTGGGACGGGATCTATCGAGGAATCTTTCATTCGATTTCTGCATTTTGCAATGCTGGATTTGACCTGATGGGAAGCAAGGAGCCATGTTCCAGCTTGACCTCGTATGTGATAGATCCTGTTGTCAATGGAATCATTGCGCTGTTGATTGTCATTGGCGGATTGGGTTTCTATGTCTGGGGCAATGTGGCTGCGGTGATGGTATCCAAGCAGCGCCATCGGCGCTATCTGACCGTACACACGAAGCTGGTGCTGGTGACGACGACGGTGCTTCTGGTGTCCGGAATGTTGGTGTTCTATTTCTGTGAGCGCAGCAACCCGGATACCATCGGTCTGCTGACGGAACCGCAGAAGCTGATGGCGGCTGCATTTCAGTCGGTGACGTACCGCACCGCAGGGTTTAACACGGTCGATCTCAGCGCAGCACACGACAGCACCACGTTGGTCAGCTATGTTTTGATGCTGACGGGTGGTTCGCCGGGTTCCACGGCGGGCGGTGTCAAGACAACGGCGCTGGCCATTGTTTTGCTGACGATGTGCGCTACGCTGTCAGGAAAGCGTGATGTCAACGTGTTTGGTCGCCGTATTCCACCGATGTTGGTGCGCAATGCGGTGACATTAGTTTGTCTGGGCATTGGAATCTCGCTGATTTCCGGCTTTGTTTTGATGGCGGCGGATGGACTTCCCATGAACGTCGCGTTGTTTGAGACAACGTCTGCCTTTGCCACAGTTGGCTTGTCGATGGGCTGCACGAGTGGGCTTTCCGCCGTATCAAAGGTTTGTCTGATTACAGAAATGTATATTGGGCGAGTCGGCATTTTAACACTCGGATTGGGAATTTTAACTCCGCATGTTGCAGAACCGGCGTATCAATATCCGGAGACCCATATTATGATTGGATAGGCGAGGAGAGAAAACAGAGATGGAGTCATTTTTAATTATTGGTATGGGACGGTTCGGACGTGCGGTGGCGGAGGAACTGATTGCGCTGGGGCATGATGTCGTGGCCATCGAGCGCCAGGAATCCGTGGGACAGCAGTTGGCGGACCATGTGATGCATATTGTCATCGGAGATGCCAAGGAAGAAGCGGTGCTGCGGTCGGTTGGTGTCCGAAATTTTGACTGTGTTGTGCTGGGCATGACCAGTATTGAGGACAGTATTATGATTACACTGGCCCTCAAAGAGCTGGGCGCAAAGTATGTTGTGGCCAAGGCCCGGTCGCGTCAGCACATCACGGCGTTGGAGCGAGTGGGAGCGGATCGCGTTGTATTTCCCGAGAGGGACATGGGCATCCGTCTGGCACAGGCAGTGTCCAGCAAACGGATCATTGACTGTATTGATTTGTCGCAGGAGGACACGATTGTCGAGATGGCCGTGCCGAAGCCGTGGGTTGGACACAGCCTGCGTGAGCTGAATATCCGCAGAAAACACCATGTGAACATTCTTGCGGTACGTACAGAGGGAGAGGAGCAGTCCTTATTGATTGAAATGGAACCGGAACGGGTTTTTACAGACAGGGACGTGATTTATGTGATTGGAAAGCGATGGAACACGCAGAGGCTGAGCAAATTATGAGACGAGTTGAGAGTAAGGACAATCCGCTGATACGCCGGGTAAGCCGATTGGCTTCCGAGCGCAAGTTTCGAAAAGCGCAGGGAGAAATGGTTTGTGAAGGGGAAAAAATGCTGCGTGAGGCGTTGCAGAGTGGGATTCGGGTGTCGGATGTCATTCTGTCCGAGTCGAGAGAGTGGAGTGAGCATCTGCTGAAGCAAGCGGAGACGGCGGGTGCGAGACTAACACAGGTACCGGAACGTCTGCTCAAGGGGCTCTCTCACGTGGAGACACCGCAGGGACTGGTCTTTGTCTGTGCACAGCCGGTATTTGCGCTGGAACGGCTGGAACGAGCACAGCGGCTGATGGTGCTGGACGGACTGCAGGACCCCGGAAATTTAGGGACGATTATTCGCACGGCGGATGCGTTTGCCCTGGACGGCGTCATCCTGTGTGAAGGCTGTGTCGATCCCGCCTCTCCAAAGGTGGTGCGCGCCACGATGGGTGCGATTTTCCGCGTCCCGGTGGTATCCGCTCCGCTGTTGGACACGGCGGCCTGGCTCAGACAGCATGAGCTGCCATTGTATGCCACGGCGTTACGTACCACCAGCGTTCCTCTGACGTGTGTGGATTTGCGTCGGGCAGCCGTTATCATTGGAAATGAAGGGCGCGGAGTTTCCGAACAGGGATTGACATTGAGTGAAAAACAGATTATTATCCCGATGACAGGACGCGCAGAATCATTGAACGCGTCGATTGCCGCATCTATTGTGATGTATGAGATGATGCGCACAGATCGCTAAAGGAGGAAAGCCATGAAACAGTATGCGATATGGCTGGCAGAACGGCCTGGCTGTACGCCGGAACAGCGGATTGCGCTGATGGAATGGTTTGGCTCAGCGGAAGCGGTGTATCGTGCGGAGGAAGAAGACTATCGTGCTGTTCGCGGAATTGGAAAGCGGCAGCGGGAAGCGCTGAGCCAGAAAGAGCTGGAGCATGCGGAGGTCATCTTGAGGGATTGCGCGAAGTATGGCATCCGGGTGATTTCGATTGAGGATGACGAGTATCCTCAGCCGCTGCGCGATTTGACGGATGCGCCGATTGTTCTGTATGTTCGCGGGACGCTGCCTGACTGGGAGCAGACGATAGCGATTGGCATTGTTGGAACACGAAGAGCGACGGAATACGGACGCAACGCGTCGCGCTGGCTTTCCGGACAGCTGGCACATGCCGGGTGCGTCATTGTTTCCGGCATGGCGCTGGGAATTGACGGACAGGCCAACCGCGGCGCGTTGGATGCGGACGGTATGACGATTGCCGTGCTCGGGTGCGGTCTGGATATCTGTTATCCGCCGGCGCACCGGCAGTTGATGGAGGACATTGCAGCCCACGGCGCACTGATTTCGGAATATCCGCCGGGGACGGAACCCAAGGGATTCCATTTCCCGCAGAGAAACCGGATTATGAGCGGTCTGTGCCGCGGAGTGATTGTGATTGAAGCACCGAGAAAGTCTGGCGCATTGATCACGGCGGATCGGGCGCTGGATCAGGGACGCGATGTGTTTGCGGTACCCGGCAATATCAATTCGCCGCAAAGCGCCGGCACCAACCAGCTGCTGCGTGAGGGCGGAGCCGAGTTGGTAACGTGCGCAGCGGATGTGATGTCGCATTATCCGGAGGAAAGCAAGTGGCTCACGGCGACCAAAACAGTGCCCCGCATGCCCGGACGAACGCATTCGGCAGAGCGGACACAGCAGCAGATACCGCCTCAGAGCAAGGAAACGATTGGGCTGTCGCCGGAGGAACAGACGGTCTTGCAGACCATTCGCAGCGGGGCAAACTGCGTGGATGCCATTGTAGAGGCGGCAGGGTTGACGGCATCCCAGACGCTGGCGTGTCTGACGATGTTGGAGATCAACGGGCGCATCCGGCGAACCGGAGCGACGGTACAGTGTATCGAATAAGGACGCACGATGCGGAGTGATTTCGCATACGGTGTGATTACTATATTATCTATTATTATTGCTTCCCGATGCAACGGGAAGTGAATCAGGAGGAAGACATTCATGTCAAAACTGGTCATTGTGGAATCCCCCGCAAAGGCAAAAACAATAGGAAAATATCTCGGGACAGATTATGTGGTCAAGGCTTCCATGGGACATCTGCGTGATCTGCCGCGCAAAACAATGGGGATTGATATTGAGCATGATTTTCGACCGGAGTACATTCCGATTGAAGGAAAGGATAAAATCATCAATGAGCTGCGCGAAGCGGCGGATGACAGTGATTTTGTATATCTCGCAACCGACCCGGACCGCGAAGGAGAAGCGATTTCGTGGCATTTGAAGGAGCTGCTCTATCTGGGAGACAGCCGGTCCAAGCGGGTAACCTTTAATGAGATCACCCGCAACGCCGTGCAGGACGGCATCGCACACCCGCGTGACATTGATCGTGATCTGGTGGATGCACAGCAGGCGCGCCGCCTGCTGGACCGTCTGGTGGGCTACAAGCTGTCGCCATTTTTGTGGAAAAAGGTGCGCCGCGGCCTGTCGGCAGGCCGCGTGCAGTCGGTTGCGACACGCATGGTGGTGGATCGGGAGAAGGAAATCCGGGCATTTATCCCGGAGGAGTACTGGTCTCTGGATGCACATCTGATGACGCAGGAGGGCGGAGCGTTTACCGCGTATTTTTACGGCAGCAAGGGAGAAAAGGTCACAAAGGTTGAGCTGAAAACCCAGGAGCAGACACAGAACATTGTGGACGCAGTGACCGGAAAGCCGTTCGTGGTGGACTCGGTCAAAAAGGGCAAGAAGAAAAAGAGTCCGGCTCCACCGTTTACGACGTCGACGCTGCAGCAGGAGGCTTCGCGCAAGCTGGGGATGGTGCCGAAGCGGACGATGTCCACCGCACAGCAGCTGTATGAAGGCATTGAGCTGGGAGAAGACGGGCTGACCGGTCTGATTACCTATATGCGTACCGACTCGCTGCGCCTGTCGGATGAGGCGACGGCGGCGGCGAAGGACTATATTGTGCAACGGTTTGGCGAGCAGTATTATCCGAAAAAAACACGTGTGTTCAAGACCAAGAACGGCGCACAGGATGCGCATGAGGCGATTCGCCCGACCAACGTCATGCTGACGCCGGACGAGATCAAGGGCTACCTGAGCAGTGACCAGTATAAGCTGTATAAGCTGATCTGGAGCCGCTTTGTCGCATGTCAGATGGCAGAAGCGGTTTTGGATACGGTTTCCGCCGACATCCTGTCAGAGGGGTATGTATTCCGCGCAACGGGACACCAGGTGGCCTTCCCGGGATATACCGCGGTGTATGAAGAATCGACGGACGATGCCAAGGAAGACGAGAAGAACAAGACGGCGGGAAAGGCACTCCCGTCGTTTGCCGCCGGGGATGCGCTGACGTGCAGCAAGCTGGAGCCGGCGCAGCACTTTACGCAGCCACCGGCACGGTATACCGAAGCGTCGCTGATCAAAGCGATGGAGGAAAAGGGAATCGGACGTCCATCCACCTATGCACCGACAATTTCGACGATTTTGGAGCGCGATTATGTGGAGAAGGAGGGACGGGCACTCAAGCCGACGTCGCTGGGCGAGGGTGTCACCGAACTGCTGGTTGACAAATTTACCTCTATTACGGACTTACGCTTTACCGCTAAGATGGAGGATGAGCTGGATGACGTGGAGCAGGGAAAGCTGAGCTACGTTGAGCTGCTGCACCGATTCTATGATGGCTTCGACGCCGCGCTGCAACAGGCGGAGACCGAGATGGAAGGCAAGCGTGTAGAGATCAAGGCGGAAGAGACCGAGGAGATCTGCGAAAACTGCGGACGGAAGATGGTCATCAAGTATGGACGGTTCGGAAAATTCCTCGCGTGTCCCGCCTATCCGGACTGCAAGTTTACCAAGCCGATCGTGGAGGATACCGGTGTGGAGTGCCCGCTGTGCGGGGCCCGTGTGGTCAAGAAGAAGTCAAAGCGCGGCTTCGGCTATCTTGGCTGTGAGAAGAATCCGACGTGCACGTTTATGACGTGGGACAAGACGACGAAGGAGCGTTGTCCGGACTGTGACGGCCCGCTGTTCCGCCACTATGATCGGGAGACCGGTGAGACGACGCTGGTGTGCTATAAAGAGGGTTGCGGCTATTCCAAGTTTGTGAGCAAGCGCACGCCGAGAAAGAAAAAGACCGAGACGGCGGAGACTGCAGCGGCAGAGACCGAGCAGACGACAGAAAAGAAGACGGCTGCCAAAAAGACCGCAGCGAAAAAAGCAACCACCAAAAAGACAGCGGCGAAGAAGGCGACAACAAAAAAGACAGCCGAGAAAAAAACAGCGACAAAGAAAACAACAACGAAGAAATCAGCCACCCGGAAAAAGGCGGCCGAAGTAGTAGAGGAGACGACAGATGGCGAATAAAGCGAGTGTCATTGGAGCCGGTCTCGCGGGCAGTGAGGCGGCGTGGCAGCTCGCGCAGAGGGGAATTGCGGTAGATCTGTATGAGATGAAGCCAGTGAAGCGAACACCGGCGCATCATGAGGACAGTTTTGCAGAGCTTTGCTGCTCGAATTCCCTGCGCGGTGCGGAAATTCACACGGCGCCCGGGCTGCTCAAGGAGGAGCTGCGCCGCTGCGGCAGCCTGATCCTGCTGTGTGCGGATGCGACGCGTGTGGAGGCGGGCGGCGCACTGGCCGTTGACCGCATGGCGTTTACCAAAATGGTAACGGAGCGGATCCGGAGCCATCCGCACATCACGGTGCACGAGGGTGAGGTGACACATATTCCGGATGACGGTCCGGTGATTGTGGCGAGCGGTCCGCTGACGTCGGATGCACTGTTTGAGGATATTGCGCGCCTGCTGGGTGAGGATCATTACCTGCATTTTTATGATGCGGCGGCGCCGATTGTCACGTTTGAGTCGATTGATATGCAGTCGGCGTATTTTGCCTCCCGATATGGCAAGGGGACCGCGGATTATATCAACTGTCCGATGAACCGGGAGGAATATGAGGCGTTCTGGGAAGCGTTGTGCAGTGCAGAACAGGCGCCGGTGCATGGCTTTGAGGACAACAAGGTCTTTGAGGGATGTATGCCGGTGGAGGTTATGGGACGGCGCGGACATGATACCTTGCTGTACGGACCGCTCAAGCCGGTCGGGCTGCGCGACCCGCGCACAGGACACGACCCGTTTGCGGTGGTTCAGCTGCGAAGGGACAATGCGGCCGGGTCGTTATACAATTTAGTGGGATTCCAAACGCATCTGAGGTTCCCGGAGCAGAAGCGCGTTTTTTCGCTGATTCCAGCACTGAGAAATGCGGAATTTGTGCGGTATGGTGTGATGCATCGCAACACGTTCCTGGATTCGCCCCGTCTGCTCGATCGCTATTTCCGCCTGCGCACGACCCCGCGCATCCGTTTCGCCGGACAGATGACCGGTGTGGAGGGATACATTGAGTCGGCAGCGTCCGGACTGGTGTGCGGACTGAATCTGGCGCGGGAGCTGCGCGGGATGCAGCCGGTGGATTTTCCCCAGGAGACGGCAATCGGGGCATTGGGACGATATATTTCCAATGAGGCCAATGAGAAGTTCCAGCCGATGAATATTAACTTTGGGATTATTACCCCGCTGGGATACCGGGTGAAAGGGAAACGGGAGAAAAATACGCAGATTGCGCTGCGTGCATTGGAGACGCTGGATACCCTGATGGAGGAAATCCGGCGATAAGAGGAATAGGAGAACAACAATGAAACTGATTATTGATGCGATGAGCGGTGACAATGCACCGCAGGCGCTGGTGTCCGGCTGCGTGATGGCGGCAAAGGAATTCGGACACGAGTATGTGCTGGTCGGTCAGGAGACGGTGATTCGGGAACTGCTGAACAAGGAAGGTGCGGAGAATCTGCCGATTACCGTGCGTAATGCAACCGAAGTTGTGGATATGCATGATGACCCGGCGCGGGTGCTGCGCCGCAAAAAGGATTCGTCGATGGCGGTCGCCTTTCAGATGCTGGCAGACGGAGAGGGCGATGCCATGGTGTCTGCGGGCAACACGGGAGCGCAGCTGTCGGGTGCGACGTTGATGGTCAAGCGCATCCGCGGCATCCGCCGAGCGGCGCTGCCGACGCTGCTGCCGAGCAAAAGCGGCAAGGTGCTGCTGATTGACTCCGGAGCAAACGTGGAGTGTACGCCGGAATATCTGCTTCAGTTTGCGTTTATGGGCAGCTTTTACATGCGGCAGGTTGTCGGTGTGAAGAAGCCGCGAGTTGGCCTGCTGAATAATGGAACCGAGGATACCAAGGGAGACGCATTGCGCAAGGAGGCCTATGCGCTGCTGAAACAGGCTGGAGAGCAGGGGCGCATTGCGTTTGTCGGCAACGTCGAGGGCAGCGACATCATGATGGGTGGCTGCGATGTTGCGGTAACGGATGGTTTTACGGGAAATGTTGTGCTGAAGACCATTGAAGGTGCGGCAAAATTCCTCGGCAAGGGAATCAAGCAGGTGTTCCTGACCAGCGCAAAGACCAAACTGGGCTATCTGTTTGTTCGAAAACAGCTCAAGTCGTTTATGGCGGTTATGGACAGCAGTGAAGTGGGCGGCGCCCCGTTCCTCGGCGTCAGCAAGCCGGTGTTTAAGGCACACGGCGGCTCGGATGCCCGTGCGATCCGCTCAGCGGTCAAGCAGGCGATTCTCTACGTCGAGGGCGACGTGATTGAGATGATCGAGCAGAACATCGACCAGATGACGCTTTGAAAAAACAATTGGGATTGCCTATTGACAGATTCTGCGAGGGCGAATATTATCTAATAGAGAGTTGGTTTTGACTGGCTTGTTTGGAAAGAAACTTGAACGAAGACAGGGGGTGGGCGTGTTGGTATTTGAGAAGGTCTGCGGCATTCTCTCGGAGCAGTTTGGTGTTGACGCATCGACGATTACCATGGAGACCTCGTTTGTCGAGGATCTGGGTGCGGATTCTCTGGACGTTGTTGAACTGATGATGAGCATCGAGGATGCCTTTGATATTGGAGAAATCGGGGAAGAAGAAGCTTCGAAGATCAAGACCGTCGGTGATCTGGTTCGCCGTATCGGGGAAGATGACTGAGGGCTGTCCCACAGAAACAAAATGGGAGACCCTGCCATGTGCAGGGTCTTGCTTTGTTCCAGCAGGAAAGGAGTACTCTATGAAGGAAGATGAGTTAATTTATCAGTTTCAGGATGCATCTTTGATGACGACGGCGATGACGCACTCATCCTATGCCAACGAGCACCGTGATTTGCACATGCAAAATAACGAACGATTGGAGTTTCTTGGCGATTCCATACTGGGTCTGGTCTCAGCAGACTATGTGTTCCACCGCTATCCCAATGTGCCGGAGGGTCAGCTGACCAAGGTGCGCGCGGCGGTTGTCTGTGAGAAAACCCTGTATGAAGTGGCCAAGGAGCTTGGACTGGACCGCCATTTGCTGCTCGGACACGGAGAGGAGATGGGGGGCGGACGGGAGCGCCCGTCCATTCTGGCCGATTCGGTGGAAGCGATGATTGGTGCGATCTATCTGGACGGAGGTCTGGAAGCTGCGCGCACGTTTATCATGACGTTTCTGCCGGAAAAGGTCGATCTGGCGGAGGCAGGACACGCGTTTCGCGATTATAAGACCGCGCTGCAGGAAATCGTACAGAAAAACCGGCAGGAGACGCTGTCCTACCGTCTGAGTGATGAGAGCGGGCCGGACCATGACAAGCGGTTTACCGTACAGGTTCTGCTCAACAGCAATATCTTTGCAGAAGGCATTGGACGGAGCAAAAAAGAAGCGGAGCAGATGGCAGCCCGGGCGGCGCTGGAGCTAATGGGGCAGGTGTAATGGCCTCGATTTTGCCGGTGTTTGTCCCGCATGAGGGATGTCCCTGTCGCTGTGTGTTCTGCAATCAGAACACCATTGCCGGGCAGACGGTGCCGATGACGCCGGAGCTGGCAGACCGGATTTTGCGGGACGGGCTGGCGCGGCTGCCGGAGGAAAGCCGCCCACAGGCGGCATTCTACGGCGGCAGCTTTACCGCGATTGCGGAAGAGCTGCAGGAGAGTCTGCTTGCGGTGACGGATGATTTGCTGGAACAGGGACGATTGTCCAGCGTGCGGATTTCCACCCGGCCGGATGCGGTCTCGGAGGATATCCTGCGGCGCATGAAACGGCATCGTGTGACCACGGTAGAACTGGGAGCACAGTCCATGTCGGACGAGGTGCTGCGGCTGTCGGGACGCGGGCATACGGCGGCGGATACCGTGCGCGCGGCAAAGCTGGTGCGTCAAGCGGGAATGCAGCTGATTGTGCAGACGATGACCGGACTGCCGGGAGACACACGGGAGCGCACACGGCAGACGGCGCGGCGTGTGGCTGCGCTTCACCCGGATGGCGTGCGCATCTACCCAGTGGTGGTGCTGCCGGATACCGCGCTGCAGCGGCTGTGGAACAGCGGGGAGTACACGGCGCTGGATCCGGAGGAAGCAGCGGAATGGTGTGCCGACATGTTAGAGGAATTTCAACGCGAGAAAATTCGCGTCATCCGCGTGGGTCTCAACCCGTCGGAGGAACTGCACAGCAGTGTGTGCGCAGGCGCATATCATCCGGCGATGGGGGAGCTGGCGTACAATGCGCTGTGGTACCGCCGCCTGAAACAACGTCTGGAGGACGGCGCGGCTGGGACGCTGTGCGTCCCCAAGCGCGAGCTGTCGCGGGCCATCGGGCAGAAGCGGCGCAACCTGCTGCGGCTGCAAAAGGAGTTTCCGGAGCGGGCCATTCGGATTGTGGGCTGTGATGAAAATGGCCCTGGCGGATAGTATAAAAGCAAATACAGAAAAGCAGTTTCTGGCATGGAAGCTGCTTTTTTTGCCGGGTTTTCTTGTGCAGACTGTGTGAAAAAGGAAACGAAACCGGGCGAAGAACGGGATAAATAGGGAAAAATCATGCGATTCCTCTATGTTTTCGATAGATAACGTTGCACCGAGGCGGAAAACATGATACTCTATAAGATAAGTTAGTATGGATAAGTATCGAATATCCACATATGGGGTGTTTGTTTGTATTTAAAATCGTTGGAATTGCAGGGCTTTAAGTCTTTTCCGGATCGGACTGTTATCCGTTTTTCGGATGGGATGACGGCCATTGTCGGACCGAATGGAAGCGGAAAATCGAATATCTCCGATGCCGTGCGGTGGGTATTGGGTGAACAGTCCACGAAAAGTCTGCGCGGCGAAAAGATGGAGGATGTCATTTTCGGCGGTACGGCGAAGCGGAGCCGCATGGGCTTTGCACAGGTGACGCTGATTCTGGATAACAGCGGCGGACGGTTTCCGATGGATGCGGCAGAGGTTATGGTGTCCCGCCGTTATTATCGTTCCGGAGAAAGCGAATATCTGATCAATCGGAAGCGCGCGCGACTGAAGGATGTGCGGGAGCTGTTTATGGACACCGGTCTGGGACGGGACGGGTATTCCGTCATTGGACAGGGACGCATTGACGAGATTTTGTCGGCCAAGAGTGTGGATCGCCGTGAGATTTTTGAAGAAGCGGCGGGCGTGACCAAGTTCCGGACGCGGAAAGGCGAGGCGGAAAAACGTCTGGAGCAGACCGATGGAAATCTGGTGCGCATCCGTGACATCTGGAACGAGCTCAACGAGCGCTCCGGTCCGCTGCAGAAACAGGCGGAGACAGCAAAGCAGTATCTCGCACTGCATGAAGAGCTTCGGATTCACGAAGTATCGTTGTGGGTTGATTCACTCCGCAGCATGAAGAAGGAACTGGAACAGCGAGAGGAGCAGCTGCAAATGGCGCAGACGGATTTAAACCGTGTCCGCAACGAGCAGCAGCAGGGATATCAAAGGGTCGAGCAGTTGGAACTGGCGATCCAGCAGGCGGAGATGCACAATGAGCAGCTGCGCCTGCGGCGCACGCAGCTGGATGAGGAAAAGGCGGAGAGCACACGGAGAGTCGCTGTGCTGGAGGAAAGCCGTCGCAATGCAGCGGACAATATTGAGCTGGCCCAAAAGCAGATCACGGCGCAGACGGAGCAAAGACAGACCATTGTGGCGCAGCGCGAGAGCCGCGCCCAGCGGCTGCAGGAGCTGCGCGGTCTGGTAAAGCGGGCAGAGCAGGAGCAGCAGGAGCTGACACAAAAGCTGGAGCAGATCGCACAGGAAATTGGCGAGGGACGACAGGAGACCGAGCGGCTGCGGCGGGCTGCAGCGGAGTACGCCGACGAGATGCACCGTTTGCAAAATGAACGGACGGCGGCGGAGACACGCCGCCACACCATGGAGCAGCGGCAGGACTCGCTGTCTGATGATTTGCAGCGGGCACAGAAGCGCGTCGAGCAGGAGCGTGCGGTGCAGCAGACGATGGAAAACACGCAGCGCGGCCTGGAAGAGGATGCGGCGTCACAGGAGGAGCTTCTGCACGAAGAGCAGGAGCGTCTGGACTCATTGACCGAGCGGCTGCAGCAGGCGCGCCACACGTATGGACAGAAGAATTCCGAGCTGCTGGACAGCCGGAACCGCATTCGGATGCTGACAGAACTGCAGCGGGATTACGAGGGATTTTCCCGTGCAGTCAAGCGGGTAATGAACCGTGCTGGTGCAGGGCAGCTCGATGGCATCCACGGGCCGGTTTCTTCCTTGATTCAGGTGGAGGATGAATATGTGACCGCGATCGAGACCGCGTTGGGGGCGGCAGCATCCAATATTATTGTCGATACACCGGAAAATGCCAGACAGGCAATTCAGCTGCTCAAGCGGACGGATGGCGGCCGGGCAACCTTCCTGCCGGTCGATACGATCCGCCCGATGCAGCTCAATGAGCGCGGATTGGAGGGACAAGCGGGCTTTTGCGGGATTGCCGCAGACCTGGTTGCCTGCGATGCGATCTATCACGATAGTATCTGGAACCTGCTGGGACGTACGGTGATTGCGGAGACGCTGGACGATGCGATTGCGATGGGACGACGGTTTCGAAATCGTTTTCGTATTGTGACACTGGACGGACAGATTGTCCAGGCGGGTGGTTCCCTGACGGGCGGTTCTGTGGGGCGTTCCTCGGGCATTCTTTCGCGGGCGAATCAGCTGCAAGCACTGAACAATCGGGAGGCGATGCAGGCAGCGGCGTTGAAGGAGCTGGAGGAGCAGGGCAACAAGCTGGCCAGACAGACCGAAGAGAGCGAAGAGACGGTTCGCGATGTGAGAGAACAGCTGACGGCGGTCCGAAAAAAACTGGCCGCCCAGCAGGCTGCGGCACAGCAGCATCAGGTTCTCGTAGACAGTGTGGAACACACATGGAAAGAACTTCTGGCAGAGCGCGACGATGCCGACCGTCTGCGTACGAACTATGAGGAGACCATTGATGCGCTGGAACAGGCGGTACAGCGGGCAGCTCGCGACAAGCAGACTGCGGAAGAGAAGGTACAGCGGGCAGAGCAGGCGGAGCAAGCAGCATCGCAGCTGCATCAGCAGCTGAGTGAACGCACGGCAGAGCTGCACACACAATGCGCACAAGCGGAAGCCGAACAGCAGGCGCACGAGCAGGCGCTGCACGATCTCGAGGAGCTGTGGAATGGCGCGCAGCAGACCGTAGAGGAGCTCGAGCGTCAGATTGCAGACTACCGGGAGCAGCGGGAACGGGATCGCTGTGAGCTGGAGCAACTGTCCCAGAGGAGTACCGGACAGACAGAGGAGCAAGATCGACTGGTACAACAGCTGCGTGACGGAATGCAGCAGCGCGACCGGCTTGAGAAAAATAAAACCGAACAGACCCGAAAGGTCCAGGAGCTGTCGGAACAGGTTGTCTCTCTGGAGCGGGAGACAGCGCGTGTCGAGGCCGGAACAGAAAAGCTGCGGACGGAAGAGAAACGCGTGCTGGATATGATGTGGGACAGCTATGAGCTGACCCCCACGGCAGCGCAGCCTGTGGCGCAGAAGGTGGAAAACCGACCGGAGCTGGAACAGCGGGCAGGCAGCCTGCGGCGGCAAATCCGACAGCTGGGGCCGGTAAATCTGGCGGCGGTTGAGGAATATGACAAGCTGTCCGAACGGTTGGAATTTTTGACGGTGCAGAAGGATGATTTGGAGCAGGCGGAGAAAGAGCTGCGGGAGATCATTGCGCAGCTGACGGTGCAGATGCAGGAGGTCTTTGTCCGCTCGTTTGCCCAGCTCAACCAATATTTTGGAGAGACGTTCCGGGAGATGTTCGGAGGCGGAAGCGCGGAGCTGTGCCTGGAGGATGAACACGATGTTCTCGGCTGTGGGATTGAAATCCGTGTGACGCCGCCGGGAAAGACGGTGAAGAGTCTGTCTCTGCTGTCGGGCGGTGAGAAAGCATTCGTTGCGATTGCGCTGTATTTTGCCATCATCAAGGTGCGTCCCACACCGTTCTGTATTCTGGATGAGATTGAGGCGGCGCTGGATGACGTCAATGTGACACGGTTTGCGCAGTATCTGCGCCGGCTTTCGGATAAAACACAGTTTATTGTCATTACGCACCGGCGCGGCACGATGGAGGAGGCCGATATGCTGTACGGCGTCACGATGCAGGAGCGCGGTGTATCTAAGTTGCTGATGCTGAATATCCGTGAGGTGGAAGAACAATTGCAGATGAAACCGAAGTGAGGAGGTACCGGAATGGGATTTTTTGATAAGATTAAGGAAGGACTCAAACGCACGAGCGATGCGGTATCCGAGTCCATTGGAGATGTGTTTGCCTCGTTTGTCAAGGTGGACGAGGACTTGCTGGAGGAGCTGGAAGAAGCGATGCTTCTGGCGGATCTTGGTGTGGACACCGCGACACAGGCAGTCGATGAGCTGCGCGACCGCGCAAAGCACGAGCACATCAATACGAAAGAGGAACTGCGGCAGGCGCTCAAAGAGATTTTGTGTGGCATGATGCAGGAGGACACGGGACTCGTGTTGGAAACCGTCCCGTCTGTCGTGTTGGTGATTGGCGTCAACGGCGTGGGCAAGACGACGACGATCGGAAAGCTCGCGGCACGGTTCACCGCACAGGGAAAACGGGTGATGCTGTCGGCTGCGGATACGTTTCGCGCAGCAGCGGCAGATCAGCTGTCGATCTGGGCGGAGCGCTCGGGGGCAGACATTGTGCGTCACAGCGAGGGTGCGGACCCTGCGGCGGTAGTGTTTGATTCCATTGCGGCGGCGAAAGCACGCGGCTGTGATGTCATTCTGGTAGACACTGCAGGGCGTCTGCACAACAAGGCGAACCTCATGAATGAGCTGAATAAAATTGACCGGGTGATCAAACGGGAGCTGCCGGATGCCAGCCAGGAGACGTTGCTGGTATTGGACGCGACGACGGGACAGAATGCGGTGTCACAGGCAGAACAGTTTAATAAGGCGGCGGAGCTGAGCGGCATTGTTCTGACCAAGTTGGACGGAACTGCGAAGGGCGGCATTGTCATTGCGATTTCCGCCGGACTGGGCGTTCCGGTCAAATTTGTCGGTGTCGGCGAGGGCGTGGACGATTTGATGCCGTTTGAGCGCGAGGCGTTTGTGGAAGCGCTGCTTCCGAACGAAGACGAAGAATAACAGGGAGGAACTCATTATGGCAAGACCGGATTTGCGCCGCAGTGACGAGATGCGCAAGGTGAAACTGATTCCGGATTATACCATGCATGCCGAGGGATCGGTGCTGATTTCGGTGGGCAATACGAAGGTGCTTTGCAACGCAACGGTGGAGGAGACGGTTCCGCCGCACGTCAAGGGTACCGGCAAGGGATGGGTCACGGCAGAATACAGCATGCTTCCGCGTGCAACGACGACGCGAAATCGCCGCGACATTTCCAAGCTGAAGCTCAATGGACGCAGCGCGGAAATTCAGCGGCTGATCGGCCGCAGCCTACGCGCCGTCGTGGACCGGGAAGCACTGGGTGAGCGGCAGATTATTGTGGATTGCGATGTGATTCAGGCGGACGGAGGAACGCGCTGTGCATCCATCACCGGCGGCTTTGTCGCGCTGGCACTGGCGTGCCGGAAGCTGGTGGAGGATGGCGTGATTGAGCGGATGCCGCTGACCGGACAGGTTGCTGCCGTCAGTGCCGGCATCTGGGAGAATGAACCGATTCTGGACCTGGCGTATGAAGAGGATTCCTCAGCGATTGTGGATGCCAACTTCGTGATGACCGAGAAGGGTGAATTTGTGGAAATTCAAGGCACCGGAGAAGGACGTCCGTTTACCCGCGAGGAGTTGAATAAGCTGATGTCGATGGCCAAAAAAGGTACGGCGAAGCTGTGTCGGGAGCAGAAGAAGATCATCGGAGACGGTTTCTGATAGGAGCAATGGTTGAGGAGAGGAGAGAGAGATGAAATTTTATCTGGCATCTCGAAATATGGGAAAAATAAAGGAGCTGACAGCGATTCTTGCTCCGCTGGGCGTAGAGCTGCAGCCGCTTCCGGAGGATTTTCCGGAGATCGAGGAGACCGGAACGACATTTGAGGAAAATGCAAAGAGTAAGGCGCGGACGGTGTGCCAGGCCCTGCGGGTACCGGCGATTGCCGATGATTCGGGGCTGGAGGTCGAGGCGCTGAACGGAGAACCCGGAATTTATTCCGCGCGCTGGGCAGGTGATGTCGACGACCATGAGCGCAATCGACTCCTGCTGGAACGCATGCAAAACGTACCGAAAAATGAACGTGCAGCGAAATTTGTCTGTGTGGCTGCCTGTGTCTTTCCGGACGGAAAGGAGCTGGCGGTGCGCGGAGAATGCCGGGGCACGATTTTGAATGAGGAGCACGGAGAGGGCGGATTCGGGTATGATCCGATCTTTTGCGTTCCGGAATACGGTTCTACGTTTGGAGAACTGGACCCGGGCGTGAAAAATGCGATTTCTCACCGGGCGCGGGCGTTTACCGCATTGGGAAGCGCGCTGCGCGCATATTTGGAAGTAACAGGAGAAGAGAACAATGGAATTGACAAGTAAACAGCGGGCGCAGCTGCGCGGACTGGCCAATACCCTTGAGGACATGGTACTGATTGGAAAGGGTGGACTGACCGAAGCCGTGATCCGGGAGGTAGACGGCGTTCTGGCCAAAAAAGAGCTGGTCAAAATTAAGATATTGGAATCCGCGATGCTGACGCCGAAAACCGTTCAGTCGGTTTTGTGCGAAGAACTGGGGGCGTCCGCAGTACAGTGTATTGGTACCAAAACGGTGATTTACCGCGAGGCATTGGAGCCGGAGGATCGCCAGATCGTGCTGGTTTCGCGATGAAAAAGGTCGGAATTCTGGGAGGGACCTTTAACCCGCCGCACAGGGGACATCTGCATGCGGCGAGGCAGGCACAGGAGACATTGGGACTGGATCACATTGTGCTGATGCCGGACAATATTCCACCTCACAAGGTTCTGCCCGAGGGATCGGCCAACACGCAGCAGCGGTTGGAGATGGTGCGTCTGGCAGCGCAGGAGCTGCCGGGAGCAGAGGTTTCAGAACTGGAGCTGTGTCGCGGCGGACGGAGCTATACCGTGGACACGCTGACCGAGCTGACGCGGCAACATCCGGAAATTTCCTATTATTTTATTATGGGAACGGATATGGCGCTGTCGTTGGAGAAATGGTATCGTCCGGACGAACTCTGCCGATTGTGCACGCTGGCAGTGGTTGCGCGGGATGAAGGAGATCGACAGGCGATTGAGCGGGCGGCAGAGCGATATCGGACGATGTGGGATGCACAGATTGTAGTCGTGGATTGTCCGGCGCTTCCGGTGTCCTCCACCGAATTGCGGACATCGTGTGCGGCGTGCCGGGAGATGCTTCCGGAGCCGGTGTGGCGGTATATACAGGATCATCACCTGTATGGCTGCTGAGACAACATCTGTGGAAGAGAATGGAGGCTGACTGATGATTTGCAGTGATGAGATGCGAAGAGACATCCTTTCCCGGCTGTCCGGATACCGGCTCAAGCACACGCTGGGCTGTGAAAAGGCAGCTCGAAAACTCGCAAAAAAGTTTGGAGAAGACGAGGAAAAGTGTGCTTTTGCCATGCTCTTGCATGATATTACAAAGGAAGTTTCTCGGGAAGAGCAGTTGAACTTGTGCGAAAAATACAGTATAATACCAAAAGGTGTGGAACAGACGGAGTGGAAGATGCTGCATGGAAAAACAGCAGCAGCGATTGCGCAGCATGAATATCATGCGCCGCAGGATGTGGTTGACGCAATCGCCTGCCATACGACCGGACGCGCCAATATGACCCAGATAGACAAGATTGTCTATCTGGCAGATTACATTGAGGAAAACCGTGATTTTGAGGGCGTGAAGACCGCACGAAAGCTGGCAGAGCGCGATTTGGATAAAGCGCTGCGGTATTGCTTTGATGCTTCTCTGCGAGAGCTGATTCGCCGGGGCAAAAAGATTCATATGGATACCGTAGAGGCGCGCAACAGCCTTCTGCGGGACTGATTCTTTGGAGAGCGAACAGCATGAGAAGAAAACCATCGCCGGCGGCCAGATTGCTCCGCAGGCTGATCTTGGTGACAAGTGTGACGGCAGCGTTTGCTGCGGCTGGATATATTGGATTCAATTTCTGGGTCAACGCACAGGGAAATATTGTCCTTGAGACGGAAGAGGGAGATGCTGTCCAGGTGACGGGTACGAATCGTCGGGACAATGTATTTACCCTGCTGGTAGCGGCGACGGATGAGGAAGAGGAACGGGCGGACTCCATCATGGTTGTCACGTTTGACATGGCCAACAAGACCGCCGATGTGCTGAATATTCCGCGGGATACGCTGGTTCAGACTGCGCGAACCGGCTCCGGAAAAAAGATCAATGCCTCCTATGCGGATGGGATTGAAACCATGCGCGGAGAAATACAGTCGCTGATCGGCTATCGGCCGGATAAATATATGATCGTGAATTTCGAGGGAGTGGCGGCAATTGTAGACTCTGTAGGTGGGATTGACTATGACATTCCGGTAGATATGAG
>CAYLXH010000005.1:0-26866 GCA_964387535.1 uncultured Butyricicoccus sp.
TTCAGAACAGCCGGGAAGTCTACGCAGCCCTCCGGATCGCCCGGTACGGTGAATGCGCCGTTGCGGACAGACTTCAGGAAGGACCAACTCTCCTTGATCGCCTGATCGCGAACCGGCTTTCTCATGTTCTTCAGATGGACGTGGCCGATGCGGTGCGGGAACTGCTCCAGGATTGCCAGCGGGTCGACCTCAGAGAACGTCCAGTGACCGGTGTCGTAGCACAGCAGCAGGTCATCCGAGGTGTTCTCCAGCATGCGGACGGTTTCCTCCAGCGTCTGAACACAGGTGCCCATATGGTGATGGAAGCAAGCGCGGATGCCCTGGCTCTTGGCGTACTCAGCCAGCTTGTTCAGGCCCTCACACATCTGCATGAACTCTGCATCGGTAAACAGTGCCTTGTTCTCAAAAATGGACAGATCCTGGTTGCCCTGGATGGAGTAGGACTGCTCCGAAATGTTGATTGCGGTCGCACCGGCATAAGACAGATACTCGATCTCCTTCTTGAATTCCTCGAAGGTCTCCTCGTACGGCTTGGTGCCCAGGAACGACGAGAACCACTTGGATGCAATCGTCATACCGCGCAGATCGAGTGCTTCCTTCAGCTCCTTGACATCGGACGGATACTTGTGGCCGACCTCACAGCCGGTAAAGCCTGCCAGACGCATCTCGGAGATGCACTGCTGGAAGGTATTCTCGTCGCCCAGATCCCACATATCATCATTTGTCCAGCCAATCGGACAGATACCCAGCTTGATATCCTTGTTTTCAAACATTGTCTATAACCTCCAATTTTTCTTCTTCCTCCGCGCAGTGCCGGTTGCTCCGGTCAGACGCAGATGTCCAAGGGAATGTCCCTCTTTCTCCTAGTTACAGGATACTGGAAATCCATCAATTTGTCAACATGATTGTATCCATTGAGTAACTTGTTGAGTAATTTTGTGTGAGATTTTACCTCCACGCGCTTTTCTCTCAGGATTGGAATACGGTTGAGCGGCATCACATACAAAAAATAAAACGCCGCCGGTTTCCCTCACAGGAATCCAGCGGCGTTCGTGTATTCTCTTAGTCTTCCTTTGTCTCCAGGACAATTGCCAGATGCAGCTCATCCAGCTGCTTCTGCTCGACTGCGGACGGGCACGCCGTCATGAGCTCGGATGCATTCTGTACCTTCGGGAACGCGATGACGTCGCGGATGGAATCCAGTCCCTCCAGCAGCATGCACAGACGATCCAGACCGTAAGCCAGGCCGCCATGCGGGGGCGCACCGTACTGGAACGCATTGAGCAGATGGCCAAAGCGCTCCTGCGCATCCTCATCCGAGAAGCCCAGTGCGCGGAACATTTTCGCCTGCACATCCGTCGAGTGGATACGGATCGAACCGCCACCCAACTCACAGCCGTTGAGGACAATGTCGTATGCCTTGGCACGCACCTTGCCCGGATCGCTCTCCAGAATCTCCAGATCCTCATCCATCGGCGCAGTAAACGGATGGTGCATCGCGACATAGCGATTCTCTTCCTCACTGTACTCAAACTGCGGGAACTCCGTGATCCACAGCAGCTTGAAATCATTCGGGTCAATCAGATCCAGACGCTTGGCCAGCTCGCAGCGCAGCGCACCCAGTGCGACAACCGCCGTCTGCCAGTCGGCATCTGCGACAACAAACACCAGATCGCCGTCCTTTGCACCGGCGCGCTCCTTGATCGCAGCAACCTCTTCCTCGGTCATCTTCTTGGCAAACGAGGATGTCATCTTGCCGTCGCTGCCCAGCTTCATCCACGCCAGGCCCTTGGCGCGGTAGGTCTTGATCCACTCGCCCAGTTTGTCAATTTCTTTGCGGGTGAACTGATCCGCACAGCCATCCGCATTGATCAGGCGCACGGTGCCGCCGTTCGCCACTACACTCTGGAACACGGCGAACGAACAGTCGGCGCAGATGTCGGAGATATCCTTGATCTCCATGCCAAAGCGCAGATCCGGCTTGTCCGAACCAAAACGATCCATCGCCTCCTGCCACGGCATGCGCGGCAGCGGCAGCGCGATGTTTACATCCAGGATTTCCTTGAATACGCGCTGAAGGAATCCCTCGTTGACTGCGATGACGTCATCCTCCTCGACAAACGACATCTCCAGGTCGATCTGCGTGAACTCCGGCTGGCGGTCTGCGCGCAGGTCCTCGTCACGGAAGCAGCGGGCGATCTGCATATAGCGATCCACACCCGCCAGCATCAGTAGCTGCTTGTACTGCTGCGGAGACTGCGGCAGCGCATAAAACGTGCCCGGATGCACGCGGGACGGCACGAGATAGTCACGTGCGCCCTCCGGCGTGGATTTCTGCAACATCGGCGTCTCAATCTCCAAAAAGCCCTGCTCGTCAAAGTAATCACGGGCAATCTTGGTGATGCGGTGGCGCAGCTTGAGATTGCGCTGCATGGACGGACGGCGCAGGTCAAGATACCGATACTTCAACCGGAGCTGATCGTTGACCTCTTTGTCATCAGAAATCTCAAACGGGGTCGTCTCTGCCTTGGACAGGATGCGGATATCCGTGACGGTGAGCTCGATCTCGCCCGTCTCCATCTTCGGATTGATCGCGCGTTCGTCGCGCTTGGTCACCACACCGCGAATCGCCAGCACGTATTCCATACGCACGCCAAACGCAATATCAAACAGTTCCTTGTTTACCGATTTATCAAACGTACACTGCACAACACCGGTGCGGTCGCGCAGCAGCAAAAACAGAACGCCGCCGTTGTCTCGCGTCCGGTCACACCAGCCGTTGAGAACGACCTCTGTGCCCGCATCCGATGCCCGAAGCTCTCCGCACCACGCGGTGCGCTTCATGCCGTGAATCGAAGTATTCATAGTATCATTACCCTCCCCGGAACTCCTGGTTCCGTCCTGTATCTCTGTCATTCCGCTGGCCGTTATGCCATTACATGCTCTGCGATGGCCTGTGCATTCAGCGCCACCTCGACCTGCTCTCCGGTCTCCATATTTTTCACCCGGACTGCCTTGTTTTCCAACTCGCCCGTGCCAATGACCGCTGAGAAGCGTGCTCCAATCTTGTTGGCATACTTCATCTGCGCTTTCAGTCCGCGACCCACCAGATCGCGCTCTGCGGAAACACCCATCTGCCGCAGGTCGTACACCAGCTTTTGAACCGGACGGTCGGCCTCATCACCCAGCGGTGCGAGATAAATGTCCGATACCGGCGCCTCCGGGAACGGTGCCCCCACGGCCTCCATGACCATGATCAGGCGCTCCAAGCCGCAGCCGAAGCCCATGCCGGCGGTTTCCTCGCCGCCCAGCTGCGACACCAGACCGTCATACCGGCCACCGCCCAGCACCGTACCCTGTGCACCAATGTTGTTGGATACAAATTCAAATACTGTCTTAGTATAGTAGTCCAGTCCGCGGACAATACCGGTATCAATCTCATAGGGAATTCCCATATCTTCGAGATATGTTTTGACCTTCTCGAAGTGATCCCGACATTCGTCGCACAGATAGTCCAGCGACACCGGAGCATCCTTCGCAATCTCCCCACAGCTCGGAACCTTGCAGTCCAGAATGCGCATCGGGTTGCGCTCCAACCGCTCCTTGCATGTGCCGCACAGACAATCCTTTTTGGTATTCAGGTACGCCTTCAGTGTGTCGTGGTACTTCGGGCGGCATTTCGGGCAGCCGATGGAATTCAGGTGAACTTTCACCTCATGGATTCCCAGCCGCTTGAGCGCCGTGTCCGCCAGTGAGATGACCTCAGCGTCGGTCGCCGGCGTCGGCGCGCCAAACACCTCGACACCAAACTGATGGTGCTCGCGCAGGCGGCCCTTCTGTACGTTTTCATAGCGATAATTCGGGACGATATAATAGCCCTTGAACGGCAGTCCCTTGGCGTACAGCGAATTTTCCAAATACGCGCGGACGGTTGAGGCGGTTCCCTCCGGACGCAGAGTAACCGAACGGCCTCCTTTGTCCGTGAACGTGTACATCTCCTTCTGCACGACGTCCGTCGTGTCACCGATTCCGCGGTTGAACAGCTCGGTGTGCTCAAAATTCGGGAAGCGGATCTCCTTGAATCCGTACTCCGCCGCAATGGTGCGCAGTACGCCCTCAACATACTGCCACTTGTGTACCTCCGACGGTACAATATCCTTTGTGCCCTTGGGGGCCTTGATATACTCAGCCATAGGTTTGGAATGTCCTTTCTTATCATTCAATCTATTGAGCCGTTCCGCACGATGACGCGCTCAGCCCGTTCATTTCATGAAAAACAGGCGGTCTGTCAACCGCCTGATTCCTGCTGTCCCTCTCAGCTGCGCTTCGGCTTGGGGTTTACAATGTCGCGCCAGTCCAGATCGCCGCGATCCAGTCCGAGAATCAGCATTTCTGCTGTGGCAACATTGGTCGCAATGGGGATATTATGCATATCGCACAGACGCGCCAGCGCATGAACGTCCGGTTCATACTCGTTGTTGGAGTTTGGGTCACGGAAGAACAAAACCATATCGATCTCATTATAAGAGACCCGAGCACTGATCTGCTGCTCTCCTCCCTGCATGCCGGCAAGGAACTTTTCAATCTTTAACCCAGTTGCTTCCTCCACATATCGACCAGTCGTACCTGTTGTGCAAATATGATGTTTTGCCAGGATGCCGCAGTATGCCATGCAGAACTGCACCATCAACTCTTTCTTTTTGTCATGTGCGATAATTGCAATGTTCATCGAAAGCACCTTCCCTCTTTGTCTGATATGCCGTCTTATTCCGAATATACGGCGCAGGCATTACTATTATTGTATTCTTCCGGCTCGATGATGCTGTCTGCTTTCTCAATCAATCCGCATCAACGGAACCTGTTCCCCCGTCAGACGTCGTGCGATATTCCGATATGCTGTCGCAGCTCCCTCTTGCCGTGCCGTCACGACAGGAACACCTTCCGCTGCACAGACAGCAACAGCCTCATCCTCCGGGATGACGCCGAGCAGACAAAGGCCTGTGGTATCCATCGCATCGTCAATCGTCGCCGCGCCGCCGCGCTTTACCATACGATTGCTGATACGATTGACGACCAGCCGAACCGTGCGAACCTTCTGATCCTCCAGCAAGCGGGCCATTCGCTCGGCTCCGCGCAGGCTTCCATTTTCCCCCGTCGTCACAACAATCGCTTCTTCGGCTGTCGCAGCAAACGCCGCGTACTCCGAGGCCAAGCCGGCCGGTCCATCAATCAATACATAGCGAAACTTCGCATCACGGGCCTGCTTCACAACACGCCGCATGCCCTCTGCCGACAGCCCGCCCGTGAGCGGATCCGCCGGAGCGGTCAGTAAATACAGATTATTCAGCTTCGGGTGCCTGACCGCCGCTTCGTCCAGCGTGACCATACCTGACGCAACGTCAGAAAAACTGAACACCACCCGGTCACTCAGCCCAAGAACAATATCCAGATTGCGCAGTCCGGAGTCTCCGTCAATCACGAGCACCTTTTTCTCCGCCGAAGCCAGTGCTGCCGATACGCCGGCGACCAGAGAGGTTTTTCCAGTTCCTCCCTTGCCGGATGCCACAACGATGATTTTTGTCATAGTTCCTCCTGCCAGATACTAAAATTATATACCAATCCTGTTGGTTGCACAAGAGTTTTTGGTTATTTTTCTCCCAATCTCCCACTTTTCCATCGCGTTCCTATCAACCACCGATCAATCCGCTGATCCAGTCGCGTACCGTATCCGCTGCACTGCTGCTCTCGCTGTCATTCTCTTCCGTCGGTTCGGATACCGCACCTTCCTCCTGCTGGGTCTCGTCCGAGGAGCCGTAGAAGTAATAATCATAGATATCACGCACAACCGGTGCGACATTATTGCCGGAATCGCCGCCCTCAATGACAACGCAGACGGCAATTTCCGGGTTGTCATACGGCGCATAGGAAATAAACAGGCCATTGTCCTGCAAGCCACCGGAGCGCTGTGCGGTTCCCGACTTGCCGGCCACCTTGATCGAATAATTCTCGAACACCGACGATGCCGTGCCGTCTTCTCCGGTTACCTTGGCCATTCCCTCACGCACCAGATCCCACGTCGCCTGCGACGCCTCGACCGAGCTCAAGTCCTCCGGATCATTTTTCTCAATGACCTCGGTGCCGTCATAGCTCAGCACGGTTTTGAGCAGATGTGCCGAATGCACGGTACCGCCGTTGGCCAGCGCCGCACAGTAGTTCGCCAACTGGATCGGGGTATAGCTGTTGTCGCCCTGCCCGATCGCCGACTGCAGCACATCGCCGCCCGTCCACGCAGTTGCCGTACCGTTTTCCACCGCCTTTGCCCGTTCAGTCGGACCGGCGACGGTGCCGGTCTTTTCTCCGGACAGCTCGATGCCCGTATAGTCACCCAAGCCGAATTTCTTCGCATACTGCTCCAGTTTTTCGCCACCGAGCAGCCGGCCGGTCTCATAGAAGAAATAGTTACAGGAATCCTCCAGTGCCCCGACCACATTTTCGCTGCCGTGTCCGCTGCCATACGCGGAATAGTACCAGCATTTTGGCTGATAGTCGGAATAGTACGTGTAAATCCCCTCGTCATAAATATATGTCGTGCCATCGATTACCCCTTCCTCCAGTCCGGCCACCGCCGTGAGCGGCTTGAACGTGGAGCCCGGTGCATAGGTGCTGGCAATCGCGCGATTGAGCAGCGGAGACAGCGGGTTGGAACTCAGAGACTCATATTCCTGATTAAAGGTCTGCGGATTATACGTCGGATAGTTGGCCAGTGCCAGAATTTCACCGGTATCAACGTCAATGACGACGGCTGCGCCTCCCTCCGCGCCGCTGATGCTCTGGCACCGGGATGCGAGCGAGCTCTCCGTCAGCGCCTGCAATCCGGCATCAATCGTCAGCTCAATGGTATATCCAGACTCCGCTTCCTTGGTCACATCTTCGCTGATGACATTGCCCCGCGAGTCTGTCTGAATCGTCCGGGTCCCATCCGTCCCGTGCAGATATTCCTCAAACGCTTTTTCCGCCCCCGTTTTTCCAACGGTGGAATTCATGGAATAGCCCATCTCCGAATACATATCCCAGTCCTCTGCATAAATCGGACCGGTATAGCCCAGAATATTTCCGGCAATCGTGGTTTCAATCTCGCGTTCCGACTGCGTATCCACCTCGACACCCGGATATTCCAGATGCTGCTCTGCAATCTTCGTGACCAGATCCATGCTGATATTCGTCGCCATCGTAAAGCGATTATACATGGAAAACTGTTCTCGTTCCATCTGATAGCGTACCTGGACAATCTTCAGCTTTCGGTTTTGGGATTCCTCGTCCGAAATACCATACCGCTCACACAGAGCGTCCATAATCTGTACGGCATCCATCTCCACGTTGAGATCCTCGCAAAAGCTTTCAAGTTTTTTATAGTTGTTCGAGCTCTCTCCCTCACTGAACACAAACGAGCCACGGGAGGAGCGGATGGGCAGCGACGCGTTGAGCTGCGCCGTGCTGTCATTTTCCACCAAATTCGCCAGTTTGAGAATCCTGTCATTTTGATAGTCCTTAGACCACATGGCATAGTCAATCGTCATGGCGTACATGGTTGTATTGCTCACCAGGGTCTGTCCATTGCGATCCAGAATCTTGCCGCGGGACGCCGCACTGGTCCGGGTATAGCTATATTGCTGGTTGGCACTCTGTACATACTCCTCGCCGTGGATGACCTCCAGCGAAATCAGATTGGCCAGACAGATTGTACCGCAGACAACCCCTGCCCCCACCAGAACAGACAGGCGCCGGAGCAGCTTTTGTCTCTGTTTATCCATCTCGGTTTCTCCTCCTGTGCCGCTCTTTTTTCTTCAAACGCTGCGGATTGTCTCCGGCAATCGCACGTACGATCCAGTACACCAATGGGCACACAATCATCGTGAGCAATGCTGAGGCAACAATCGCCTTAATCACAAAAATCAGGCTGGTATCCATCACAAACTGGAAATAAAACAGGTAGCGGATCAGAGACAGCAGTACCGTCATCGCAATGCTCAAAATGACAATCGTGTTGAGCTGCCGAACCCGATGCCGCTCTCCGATCAGACCGCCGAGAATCCCCCAGCACATATAATACAGCGGATACAGACCCTCGACCTCCGCGCCGGAGCAGTCGTACATCAAGCCGGCCACAATGCCGCATATCATCCCTGCCGGACTGCCCAGGCAGACCGCCGCAGAGGCCACCAACGGCGGAAGCAAATCAAAATGGGCTCCCAGCACGGAAATCCGGATACTCAGACTGGATTCAACGACAAAACACAGCACGATTCCGACGGCACAGGCCAGAACGCGTACAGCCCAGTAGGATTTTTTGATCAAATTTGGTGCCTCCTCAATTGCTGATTGAATAATCGGTAATCACAAAGACGCGGGTGACGCTGGTAATATCCGCATACGGCTCTACAACGGCATAATCCGACATACCGTCCGGTTCGGTTGCCACACTGCGCACTGTGCCGATCAGCAATCCCTCCGGAAACAGGCCGCCGGAACCCGAGGTCTCCACCGTGCTGCCCGCATCCAGAGTCTCTCCATGCGTCAGATACGTTACCTTGAGCAGACCGTCCGACATCAGGCTGTAATCTCCCTTTGCCACACCGATCGCGTCAGTTCCCATAATCCTGGCGCCGGCCTGCATATTCGGGTCAAGAATCGTCGTCACCTCCGCAGAGTGCGCAGAAATATCCGTGATATAGCCAATCAGACCATCCGAATTGACCACACAATTATACAATGCCAGGCCGTCTTTCTCACCGGCATCAATGCTCAGCACCATCGACCACTCGTCCATTTGCCGTGCCACAACCTCTGCCGTCTCATACGTAAAGCTGGAACCGCGCTGCACCACGCCGAGCATATCTCGCAGCTCTTCGTTCTCCTCCAATGCGTCCTTCGCATCGTTGAGCTGTCCCTGAAGGTCGCTGACCTGTTTTTTCAGCGACTCATTTTCTTCCAGCAAATCGTCATAAAAGAAAAACCGGTTATAGACGTTTGCCACCGACACCGCCGCATGCGTCACCGCCCTCTGCGCCGGCAGCAGCAGCCCCCGGCCTCCCTTGGTCACCGGTGTCTCCTTCTGGGTCATGCCCGAATAGAACGCCATGGCTACAAACAGGATCGCCAGCAGAATGGCCAGCGGAAACCATTTTCGTGCTGTAAGATCCTTCCACCAATCTCTCACTTATGTTCATCCTTTCCCGGAAACTGTTCCAACATTTGGTACAGCAGACATACCGGAAGCCCCATCACGCCGTAATAGTCCCCCGCAATCCGTTCCACAAACAGGGCGCCACGCCCCTGTATGCCATACGCTCCCGCCTTGTCCATCGGCTCACCGGACTGAATATAGTCTGCAATCTCCTGTTCCCCCAGACGGCGAAATGTGACCTCCGTCACAGAAACCTGCGTGTCGGTGTGGGCGCCGCGAGCCAGTGACACAGCCGTCATTACCTGATGCGTCCGTCCCGACAGCTCCCGCAGCATGCGCGCGGCATCTGTCTCATCGACAGGTTTCCCGAATATTGTGCCGCACACCACGATCGT
Source organism: uncultured Butyricicoccus sp. (assembly GCA_964387535.1). Classification (GTDB taxonomy): domain Bacteria; phylum Bacillota; class Clostridia; order Oscillospirales; family Butyricicoccaceae; genus Butyricicoccus_A. The sequence continues at coordinate 9,580 of CAYLXH010000005.1, forward strand.
GTCCGCAGCAATCACCAGTGCCTCCGGATATTGGTGTGCAACCGCTCTTGCCTTGCGTGCAGCCAAATTCGCGACCGCCTGTTCCGGCCTCTGTGCCGGATCCATCGTCTCTTCGATCTCCGCCGGGCAGACGGAAAAGTCATCAAACAGCCGGTGCAGCAGCTCCTGCCGCCGCGGCGACTGCGAGGCCAATATAATTTGTTCGTCCATGGATACCATCCCTGCCTTTGCTTCGCGCCGTGTGCTATCGTCCTGTGGAGCCAAATCCACCGGTTCCACGCGCTGTATCATCCAATTCCTCCGCTTCCACCGGTGAGAATTGCCGAACCGGCGCAACAACCAGCTGTGCAATCCGTTCTCCCGGCACAATGGTATATGGTTCCTGCGACAGGTTAACCAGTCCCACACGGATTTCTCCACGGTAATCGCTGTCGATGACACCAACTCCGTTGGACAACGTCAGTCCGTGCCGGACTGACAGCCCGCTGCGCGCAAACACAAACGCGCCATACAGCGGGTCGGGTATAGCAATCGCCAGTCCCGTCGGCACAAGGACCCGTCCCATCGGCGGCACCGTCAGCGGCGCGTCAATATTGGCACACAGGTCCGCACCCGCACTTCCCTTTGTCGCAAAACGGGGTAGCTCTGGGAGCCGTCCGCCGGCGCTCGGGATGCGCTGTATCGGCAATTTCATCATATCATTCCACTCCTCTGCGGTACAGTCCGCGCGTCGCGTCGGTGCCATAGTCCGGCATGCATCCGCCGCACAGCTCCTGTACCCGCTGCCTTGCTGTCTCCGGCCCCTCATCGCTCAAAATCAGGCGGGCATAAGAGACGCCCAGCCCCTGATATTCCTGCGGCTCCAGCGCCAGAGGCTGGCAATTATACAACGTATTTCGGCAGTGCTCCTCCCGAAATACCGGAAATTTCTTTCCCATACGATCGGACAACGCATACGCCCCGTCGGCACACCGTCCCTGTCCGTCCCGGCGGCATCCGCCGCGCCGTCCGGTCATCATACAATTCTCCGTAATCATCAGCGGCAGTCGGCCCGCGACAATCAGTTCGGTCTCCAGCGGCTTTTCCATATCGCGAATCTGCGCAAAGCGCAGCTCATACGACAAAGTCTGACGCGCCAGTCCGCACTCGCGCAGCACCTCCAGCGTGCCGGCGTGAAACGCATTGAGGCCGAAATCGCCGTACACCTGCATGCCCAGCTGCTGCACCGGCGCAATCTGTCCGACATTGCCGACCAGTGCCGAATCACATCCCAGCGCCTGACAGCGCTGCAGCGCATCACGAACCGCATCCCATTCGCCGTCCCAGATGATCCGCGGCAGCACCGGCACCAGCTCCGATCCAGCCTCCCGGATCTCCCGGGCGCGGTCAGGATGTGCCGCAATCTCCGCCGCTGGCACATAAATGCTGCACAGCGGCAGCCGTTCCAGCCCTCGTCCAAGCTGCGCCATCGTGCGCGCCTGTACGGTGTACCCGCGAAACGGGCGCTGTTTTGGAGCGTGTCTCTCTTCCGGCGCGACACACTCCCGCACGGGCGGAACCTCCGTCCGCGCCTGCGTCAGCGTCTCCAACACTTCCCGGCGCATCGCATTGAGCGTTTTGGCGGGAACCCGCAGTCCCTCATCCATCGCAATCGCAACATGCTCCGGATAGAACACCGTGCCGCCAGTCTTGCGCAGCGCGCGCTCCACATCCTCCGGTGCAGAAGCCCGATGCTGTGCCGTCTCCGGTGCGTCCGCCCGGCTGACCGCGGTGTGCGCTCCGCTCATTGCTGACAGCACAAGCGGCTGCCCGGCGCGCACCGTCATGGAAAACGAAACCGGGACGGTCTGTGCACTCACGGACTCCGCATACGTCGCTGCCGCCCGATCATACAATGGTTTCAGCTCTTTCTGCGGCACCTCCGTGCGCATGCCGAACATCTTCGGCCCGATAGTCCCATTGTAATAGCCCTGCGTAAAGCCGTCTCGCGAAAACACACGACGCAGGTCGTCCAGCTCCTGCCGCGTCGGTTCCCGCCCCTCGCGCAGGACGGAAGAATAGATACGCGTGACAATCGCCACATATTCCGGACGCTTCATGCGTCCCTCAATCTTGAGCGACGCCACCCCCGCCTCGGTCAGCTCGCGCAGCTGCGCAATCAGGCAATTGTCTTTCAGGCTCATGGGGTACTCGGATTTCCCGCCGTATGGCAGCCGGCACGGCTGTGCACACAGGCCGCGGTTGCCGCTCCTGCGCCCGATGACGGCAGACAGTTCACACTGTCCGGAATAGCACATACACAGTGCACCGTGTACAAAGACCTCTGTCTCTATTCCAGCGCGCTCAGTAATCCGTCGAATGTCCTGTATGGGCAGCTCCCGGGACAGCACCACCCGGGAAAATCCCTGCTGCTTGGCAAACAGCGCGCCGTCCAGCGAGTGGACGGTCAGCTGTGTCGACGCATGCAGCTCGGCATCCGGGAAATGCCGGCGAATCGCGCGTGCCGCGCCCAGATCCTGGACAATCAGCGCGTCTGCCCCCGCCTCCAGCATCGTGCGGACGTCATCCAGCAGCTGTGGCAGCTCCCGGTCCGATACCAGCGTGTTCACGGTCAGATTGGTTCGGACTCCGTGCAGCCGACAGTACGCCAGCGCCTCCCGCAGCTGCTGCTGTGTAAAGTTTTTCGCGCCCCGCCGGGCATTGAACGTGCCAAACCCAAGGTACACCGCGTCGGCACCATTGTGAACCGCCGCCCGCACCGCTTCCGGGGAACCTGCCGGAGCCAGCAGCTCCGGATGTCTCTGTCTCATCGGCTGCGTCATTTGATAACCCGGGACAGCCGCGACCGGAGGTCGTTGAGCTGCCGCTCCGTATCCGTCAAAACGTTTTCCAGTTCTTCAATCCGACGGCGCTGTTTCTCGCTCTCACTCAGCTTGTCCTTAAAGCTGCGGATCACGCGCTCCTGCCGCTCGGCTTCCTCCATATCGTCACGATGTACTGACTCTGCCTCCGCCAGGCTGTGCTCCAGATCCTTGATGCGGCGGTTGCGCTTGTCGGCGTCGTCCTGAAACGCGCGGACGCGCAGATCGGCCTGCGAGAGCTGGCTCTCCAGTTCATTGATTCGGGCGCGGCGTTTGTCCTCCCCTGCGACCTGCTTTTCCAGCGACAAAATGCGCTCTTTAAGCTGGTCAAGATGGTTCATCTCCTCGGCCCGCTCCGCCGCGCGCTTTTCCAGACGCGTGATCTCCGCATTGGCACTCGCCAAATCCCGGTTGATCTGCTTGTTTTCATCCAGATATCCCGCAATCTGCTGTCGAAGATGCTCTGCGCTCTGCACAGTTTGAACATAGCTGTCCGCCATATCACATGCCGCCAGAATCCCCGCCTGAAGCATGGTAGCCCCCGAGTTGCGGTTTTCAGAGATTTTCTGATCGACCATCGCGGCAATCTTGATCATATATTCCTCATCCTGTTCTCCCGACATGGTAAATGTCTGCCCGGCGATAGTGACCTCTGCTCTGTGTTTCATATCCAATCCCTTCCTTCTGTCTCGGGGCCGCGGAATTCCCCCGGCATTTGTTCTCATACGGATTTAGTATATCATATTTTCCGTCAATTTGTACCCATCTCCCGTTTCTTTTTCAAAAAAACGGGAAAAAAATTGTATCTTTTGCTGGTTCGTGATAAAATATGTACATTCATACCAACACTCCGGCAATCCGGGCTCCGCTGCACGCACACAGCATCGGTTTCGTTCACGACAGCCGCGCCGCTGCAGACAGCATTTCCCCAGCCGGAGAGGAAAGGACACAGTAAGAATGCTAAATCTCAGTCAGGCTCGCCGCATCGTCATCAAAGTAGGCACTTCCACCCTCACCTACCCCAACGGCAAGCTGAACATCCGTTGTATTGAGCGCCTGGTGCGCTGTATTGCAGACTTGGAAAACCGCGGCTATGAAATGCTTCTGGTTTCCTCCGGCGCCATCGGCGTCGGTGCCTCCAAGCTGCGTCTGCCAGAGCGCCCCAAAACCACCCGCATGAAGCAGGCTGCGGCCGCCGTCGGCCAGTGTGAGCTGATGCACATGTACGATAAAATGTTTCTGGAATACGGACTGAACGTCGCCCAGATTCTGCTGACCACCGAGGAAACCAACAACGGCAAACGCCGTGAGAACATCCACAACACTATCCTCGCTCTGCTGGAAACGCGCTCCGTCCCCATCGTCAACGAAAACGACAGCGTCGCGACGGAGGAAATCGAGTTCGGCGACAATGACACGCTCTCCGCGTCGGTCGCCCGCCTGTGTGAGGCAGATCTTCTGGTTATTTTCACCGACATGGACGGCTTGTTCGACGACGATCCGCGCAGCAATCCGGAAGCACGCCTGATTCCGGTCGTTCGCGAGATCACGGACGATCTGCGGGCCATCGCCGGCGGCGCCGGAACCCAGAACGGAACGGGCGGCATGGCAACCAAGCTGCACGCCGCGGAGCTGTGCATGGAGCGCAACATTCCCATGTTCATCATCAACGGAAACCACCCGGAAACCCTGTATGACATCACAGAGGGCCGTTTGGCCGGCACTCTGTTCATCAAAGAGAAGGAGACCTGAGTCATGTCTGTTGTATTGGATACCTGCCGCCGGGCGGCAGCCGTCAAGCATACCATCGGCGCCCTGAGCACGACCGAGAAGAACCGGGTGCTGCTGGCCATCGCCGACGCACTGGAGGCCGGCCGGGACGAAATCAAAAAGGCCAACGCCGCCGACATCGCGGAGGGACGGCGCAACGGCTTGAATGACGGCCTGATTGACCGTCTGACGCTGGACGACGGACGCATTGACGGCGTCGCCGCGGGCTGCCGTGCCGTTGCCGCTCTTCCGGATCCGGTCGGGGAGGTCACCGAAATGACGGTCACTCCGAACGGGCTGAAAATCGGACGCAAGCGCGTTCCGATGGGCGTCATCGGCATCATCTACGAATCCCGTCCCAACGTCACGGTGGACGCCGCTGCTCTGTGTTTCAAGGCCGGCTCCGCCTGTGTCCTGCGCGGCGGCAAAGAGGCCTACCACTCCAACCGCTGCCTGATGGATCTGATGCGCGGCGCCGTCGCCTCCTACGGCCTGCCCGCCGACGCACTCAACCTGATTGATGACCTCACGCACGAGGGCGCGGGCGAGATGATGCGCGCCAACGGGCTGATTGACGTGCTCATTCCGCGCGGCGGTGCCGGACTGATCCGCACCGTTGTCAACAATGCCACCGTGCCGGTCATTGAGACAGGCACTGGCAACTGCCACATCTATGTCGACGCCTCCGCCGATCTGGACATGGCGCGCGACATTCTCGTCAACGCCAAATGCCAGCGCGTTTCGGTGTGCAATGCCGCCGAAAGCCTACTCGTCCACCGCGACATCGCGCAGACTTTCCTTCCCATCGCACAGCGCGCACTGGCAGAGCACCATGTTGTGCTGCACGGCTGCCCGCGCACCCGTGAGATCCTGTGTGATATTCTCCCCGCAACCGAGGAAGACTACGGAAAAGAATACCTGGATTATGAGATGTCCATCAAGGTCGTCGACTCGCTGGAGGACGCCATTGACCACATCAACCGCTACAACACCGGTCACTCGGAAGCCATCGTCACCCACGACTACTTCGCCGCACAGAAATTCCTTGATCTTGTGGACGCCGCTGCCGTCTATGTCAACGCAAGTACCCGCTTCACGGACGGCGGTGAGTTCGGGTTCGGCGCCGAGATCGGCATCTCTACCCAGAAGCTGCACGCCCGCGGTCCCATGGGTCTGCGCGAGCTGACGACCAACAAATATATTATCTATGGAGAAGGACAGATCCGCTGATCAACCAAAACCGAGGCGGCCTTTCCCCGCCGCACAAAGGAGACTGACATGGAACAGGAATTCAAATGGCGCTGTCCGGAGGAAACGATGTTTTTCGACATCCTCTCCGCGCCCCAGCTGCCGCCCCACGGTGAGCTTCACCGTATCCGTATGAGTGCCCGCTATTACGATACTCAAGACGGCACAATCCGCCGGCTCGGCGGCGGACTGCGTCTGCGGCAGGAGGACAACGACAGCATCTGCTGTCTCAAGCTGACCGCAGCCTCGTCTCACGAAGGCGCACTCAAAACCCGGGAGGAGTACGAGTGCAGTGCCCCTGACATCCGTACCGGTCTGCGCCGGCTTCCTGAACAGACCGGCGCGCCCGCAGATCTGTGTCTCCGTCTTGCAGACGCCCCCATCATTGAGCTGGGACGTACGACATTTGTCCGTCAGGTCGTCCTGCTGCAGCATGACCGCTTTGAGGCAGAGCTGTCCCTGGATCTCGGCCAGATTGTGCGCGGGGAACAGTCTGTCCCCATCCACGAGATCGAACTGGAACTCCAATCCGGCGACCCGGCCGCCTTTCTCGCATTCGGCGAGCAGCTGCAGGACACCTGTTCCCTGGTGCCGGAACCGTGGTCCAAGCTAGCACGCATGCTGCGGCTGTGACAGCATCACAAATGACAAATCGCCTGTCAGCAGTCCCTGCTGGCAGGCGATTTTCTATTCTATTATGACCGCACTGTTATTTTTCGGTTCCTCGATTGCGCAGTGCCAACACAAACAGCACCGCCGCCGGAGCGAGCAACACGCTCATTCCAAGATGCATGCTGGCCCGTTCGGCAATGGCACCGATCATCGCCGGCATGATGACGGAACCCAATCCCGGAATCAAAATAAACACACCCATCGCAAGCGGGTATCGTCCGAACACGTCTCCGGCATTCGCCACCGTCGTTCCATACATTCCAGACATCGACAGTCCCAGTCCAACCGTACCGATCAGCATCAGCGGCAGGCTATGGCTGATCAGAAGCAAAAGGAGAAATCCCGCAATGCCGGTGCTCAGCACACGGATCATCTGCACGGAGGTCATCCGGCTGCCCAGTGCACTGCACACAAAGCGGCCAATCAGGATCGTCACCCACAGTAGGGAGGTGAGCAGCTGCGCCGAATTTTCCTCCACCACGCCAGTGTCAATGTAGTAACTGACCATCCATCCCATGACCGACGCCTCTACACACAGATAGAAGAACATCAGCACCATGGAATATACATACGGGCGCTCTCGAAAGAAGCCAATTGAGCGCTTCTGCGCTGCCGAACCGGAATAGGAAACACTGTCCATCTTCATAAACGCGGAAGTGACCATGGACACCGCTCCCAAAGCGATCACCACCCCCACGGCATACCGCCAGCCGGAGGTGCCGATTCGGCTGCAGAGCAACGCGAGGAACGGTGCGGACACCGCACCAATTGCAAAAAAACCATGCAGCGCGTTGAGTGGTACCGATGATCCGCCGGACAGTGCGCTGACCGCCTGGTTGTTATAATTGCTGATCGCACCGCGTCCCAATCCGTTAATCAGCATCGCCACGATCAGCAAAACCGGATTCCCTGTGACCAGTGTGAGCGCCAGGCCGGCAAACGGGAAAATATTCAGCAGGAGCAGGGAACGTTTCAGTCCGAAGATCAGCGGCAAAATGCTGGCACACAGTCCCGCCACCGTATTGCCCACCGAGTGTGCGGAAATCATCAGCCCGCCCACCTGATAATCCAAGCCATAGTCCTCCCGCATCATCGGCAGAATACACCCGATCAGGATGACGAATATGCCTTGAATCAAATAAAGAAAAAACAGGTTTCCGATCATATACCGGTCATGGGAAGTAAGCGTCTTCCAAAAGGAATTGTGTTTCATCTCATCCACTTCTTTCTGTCAAAGGATTACACAGTGTTCCGGAACGTGCTTAGTATACTCGGTTTGTGTCCTCACATCAATTGCAATTTCTGCGAAATCATCCGCATTTTCGCTCATTTTTCTGTCACCCATCCCTGTTTTCGGCAGCAAAGCCCTTGCCTCTCGCATAGATTGCTACTGCAAGGAGGTCGAACGCGATGAACCAGACACCCAAACCCTATGCCATCGCACAGCTGCATGGCAGCCCGGATTACCCCGCCCTGTACGGAACCGTTGTGTTCCATCCGTTCCGCACCGGCGTACTGGTCTCCGCCGAGCTGTTCCATCTTCCGGAGCAGAAATCCGGATGCGATATCTTCGCTTTTCATATTCATGAGGGCCACAGCTGCCGCGGCACCAGCACCGACCCGTTCGGCGACAGCGGCGGACATTACAATCCCACCGGCCGCCTCCATCCCTGTCACGCCGGTGACCTCCCCCCGTTGTTCGGCTGCCATGGCTACGCCTATCTCTCGGTATTCACCGACCGATTCACCCTCGACGAAATCATCGGACGAGTCGTGATCGTCCACAGCAATCCCGATGATTTTACCACAGATCCTTCCGGAAACGCGGGCTCCAAAATCGCCTGCGGAGTCATCCGCAGAGGAAAACCCCGGAGCGCATGACAAACCAACTCTCCCCGGATCGAATCCCTTTTCCCACGGCAGAGTCTCAGCGTTCCCGACAGGTAAGACGCGCATGACGTGCTTCCGCACGCCATGCGCGTTCTCTTTCCATACACCCAAACTCCGGGACGGGCGAGTTCCGGAGCGATGCCTTATTCTTCACAATACGATCCGGACAGCAGCCTCTCATCCGATTTTCTTTCCCAACAGACAGGCGCCTACCAGAGAAGTAAACGGCACCGCCAGGATGACGCCCATGCTGGCCGAGATGCCCTGCATGATCTCAATGCCGATGTCGTACATATTGATGAGCTGCAGATACTGGTAATGATACGCGTACAAGAACACCAGTGTGTTGATGGAGCCGCCCGTGAACGCCAGAATCAGCGTATTGGACATGGTTCCCATCATATCCCGCCCGACGTTCATGCCGGACCGGAACAGCTCCGACCGGGTCATGTCCGGGTTCGTTTCGTGCAGTTCGTTCAGCGTGGAAGCGATGGACATGCCCACATCCATGACCGCGCCCAGGGCGGCGATCAGAATGCCTGCAAACAACAGCTCTCCGATTTTGATGTTCGTCATCTGCTCCACATAGACCAGATTTTCGATATCGCTGACGTTGTAGCCGTTGATCTGCGTCACTTTGCCGAAAATCCACGCGAACACGCCGGCAATCACCACGCCCATGACCGTGCCCGCCATGGCGGCAAGCGATTTCCTGGACAGTCCGTCGATCAGATACATCGTCACCGCCGTCGTGATGACCACCACCAGAATGGCCGCCGCGATCGGCGAGCTGCCCCGGTAGATCATCGGGAGGAACAGGAACAGTACACAGACCAGCGTAAACAGCAGGCTCGCCACCGACGCCAGTCCCTTCTTTCCGCCGATGAGTACAATGCACAGCAGGAACAGCCCGACCATGAAATAGATCGCCATGCCGCGGTCCGCACTGTACACCGTCGCCACCGCTTCCCCGTTGGACTCACTGACCAGGGCGATGACCTTCATGCCCACCGTGCAGTGCGCGCCGAACAGATAGCCGGCCGAGCTGGTTGCTTCCAGCTCCTCACCCTTGAGATGCCCGCTGGTCAGGCGGAGCATCACCGTCTGATTGCCTGCAATAGTTCCGCTTTCCGACACGTTGTCCTGTATAATCTGTGTGACAACCGCTTTTTCAAAATTTCGTCCCTCTGTCTCCAGCAGCTCCGTCTTTTCGATGCGGTTGAACGGCACCAGAAACAGAAGGAATAGGATGCCGGCAATTGCCAGGCATCCCATTCTTCGCATTGTATTGGGATGGATATTCACGTTACTTTACTTTCACCTTTACCGTCTTGCTGTAGGCACCGTACGTTCTCTTGCCGTCGATGTACTTATACGCTCTGACCTTGACATAGTAGGTCTTTCCGGAGGTGAGCGAGGTCAGCGTGCGGCTGCTGCTCGCCGTTACCTTGGTCTTGGCGTTCTTGAAGCTGCTGTTCGTCGCATACTTGACCTCGAAACCAGAGATCTTGCCGGCTGCCGCGTTCATCTTGATGACAGCAGTCTTTTTCTTGGTGGACGTTGCCGACTTGATGGATGCCTGCTTCGGAACAATCTTGAACGTCGTGGTCTTGGTGCCGGTGTAGTTTCCGATGCCGGTCAGCGTGATGGTCGCCTTGCCAGTGTACTTGTTGTTCTTATAGGAAACCGTGTAGTCTACGCCTTCCGTCAGCGTCTTGCCGTCAGCCGTAACCGTGACCGCCGGCGTGATTCTCTCACCGGTGTAGACCTGATTCTTGACGGAGGAAACCTCTGCCGTGCTCAGATCAGTCTTAACCTTGGCAATCGTGAAGGTCTCGTCGATCTTCTCGTTGTTGTCCGTGCGGTAGGTGCTGATCGTGAAGGTCTCGTCCGTGACGTCAACCACCGAGTAGGTCGGAACGTCTTCCTGCCAGCGGCTTGCCAGGTAGGTCTGCATTCTGGAAACCAGATCGTAGTACTTACTGCCCGAGGAGGAGTTTGCCGTCATGTACAGGATGCCTTCTGGATTGATCGCGATCTCATCGCTTCCCTCGATGTCTTGGACCGCATCCGCGTCCATAACCGACTCGAGATAGTTCAGATACGCAAGCTCTGCTTCGTCCGTGGTGTCTGCCTGGATGTTGCCCGGTGCGACATAGAGGGTATCCGGATCTTCACCGGCATCGACGTCCTTTTCGAACTGCTCGTCGAACTCATCGTCCGTGTACTCAACGGTCTTTTCGCCGCCCAGGAGGATCTGGGAACGGGAGTAAGCGTGGTCATGGCCGGTCAGAACGACGTCAACATCGTTTTCTTCGAAGTACGGAACCAGGCTGTAGCGCAGGTTGGTGATCTCCGGCTCGTTGGAGTGCTCCGCGGAACCGTAGATGTCCTGATGGAGCGTGACAATTCTCCACTTGCAGTCCGGATTCGCGGCAACTGCCTCCTCGATGAACTGCTTGTGCTCAGCAACGTTGGTGTCCTGGGTGTTCAGCATCATGAACAGCGCGGAACCGTAGGTGAACCAGTAGTCACCGCCGACGATCTGGTTGCTGCCCAGTTCGCTGTTGTTCGGGGTATTGAAATGGTAGGTGTAGTTCGGGTTGTCCGCGTCGTGGTTGCCGACCGTGGTGGCCACCGGCAGGGACTTGAGGATGTCCGGGCTCAGGTAACCGGCGTACTCGATCTCACTGGTTGCCGGGCTCTTGTTCGGCGACTTGGCTACGGTCATCTGGATCTGGTCGCCGGCCGACAGGACGAAGCTCGCCTCGCCTTCCGCCATGTCCACAGCGCTGTTCAGCGTGGTTTCCCAGTTAAACGCGTCGCTGCAGACGGAATCCGACTGCGCCTGCAGGAACTCCGGGCTTCCGTCGCCCTTGTGCTCGTTGGACGAGCCGATCTGCGGGTCGCCGACATAGATGAAGCGGAACGAATCAGTGGACTTGGTCTCATATTCCTCCGGCGTCGTGTACGTGCCGTCTTCCTGCTCGTAGCTGTAGTAGTACGTCGTGTTTTCCTTGAGTCCGGTTGCGGTTACCTTGTTGGAAAGATAGGAAATTCCGTTTTCCGTGTCCTCAGTCGCGTCGGTCTGCGCAGCGACGTAGACCTGGGCATTGCGCATGCTTCTGCCCTCGCCGATAATCAGCTTGGGAGCGGTCTCCTCCGCTGCCTGCGGGTCGATGCTGGCAACCTTTGCGGCAATTTTATCCTCTGGCGCTTCGTCCGCCGCGACTTCCTCCGCCTCATCGGTGCCCGGTTTGACCGAATACCAGGCAAAATTCAACTGGCTCGCGTCACTGCCCGGTGTCAGAGAGATCTGTGTCCAGTCCGTCTTAACCGTATTCCACTCACTCTTCCAGCTCTCCCAGAGGTTCGACAGATTCATAGTCGCTGCCAGCTGCTCCGCATCCGTCTTTCCGTCCGGTGCCGCCGATGCCATAGCGGGTACCATATTGCCGGCCATGACAGCGGCAACCATCGTGCCGGTCACAATCCGTTGTTTCCAATTACATTTCATCCATTTTTCCTCCTGACAGTTTCATCGTTATGATGTGGGTTTCTGCATTCCCAATTATATCACCCGTATTTTACCAGTCAATTAATTTTACACAATCTTTCCTCAAATTTATCATTCTTTTAATACAGAACATATTCTTTACATTCTCCTAACTTTTTTTGATATTTTTTGAATTTATGTCTCATTTACCACAGCATTCCCAATAATTTATTTCTTTTTTCAATAAATTTTCAGAAACAAAATATATCAAAATATGATATTTTATATCGAGCTTCACAGCGTGTGATCCCGGCTTTTTTGCTGCAGATTTTTTCTCCTTGTAACATCAAACAGCCGTGTATTCTCACGAATACACGGCTGTTGCAGTTCAGACTCTTACAGGCCTCCCGTTCTCTCAAACAGCACCCGCCAAATCATTGATTTTTACCCTGCTTCTTGTCGCCATTGGCAGGGTTATTCAATACTTTTCCATTTTCTGTGAATCTCGATCCATGGCAGGGGCAGTCCCAGGATCGCTCCTGTGGATTCCATTTCAGCGCACAGCCCATATGCGGACAACGAGGTTTTGACAACGTCAGCAAATTCGAGACCGCCTCCCGAACATTCGCCGCAAGCTGCGGACGCAGTATTGTTCTGGACGGAGAAAACAGCACCGCGTACGGGTTGTCCTTTCCCTGGATCTGATCACACAGCAGCATAGCGGACAACATCGAAGCCGTCATCCCCCATTTATGAAACCCTGTAGCAACATAGAATCCGGGGGTATGTTTGCTGTACGGACCGATATAGGGAAGCTTATCCAATGTCATGCAATCCTGCGTTGCCCAGGAAAACCTTTTCTTCGCATGCGGATAATATCTCTGCGCGGCTTCCTCCAGTTGTGACCAGCCTGTTCCCGGCTCTCCAGTCCGGTGTGTTCCTCCGCCCACAAGCAGTAGGTCTCCGTAGTTACGAAAAGACAGCCCATTCTCGGAGGCATCGCGGTACATCCCGCGGACATCCGGCGCATCCGCCAGTGCCAGAACATACGAGCGCTCCTGATACATCTTCAAAAAGTATGACCCATGCTTGTTGAGAAACGGAAAGTGCGTCGCCACAATCACATTCTCCGCTGTAATCGTGCCGCAGTCCGTGCGTACAGTCCTTCCTTTTCGCGAAATAGCCCGCGTGTGCTCCCGAATATTCAAGCCGTCTGCAATGCCCGCGGCGAATCGCAGCGGATGAAACTGTGCCTGCCGCTGAAACCGAATCGCACCGGCGACCGGGAAAGGCAGCGGTATGTTTTCCACATAGTCCGCAGGGATCCGAAGCCGGTCCAGCGCGTCCAGCTCTCGTTCTAAGCGTTCCGGCTCATCGACAGAATACACATAGGAATCCTTTTGCTCAAAATCACACGGAATGTCCCGACAGAGCTGGCGATCGTTCTCCAGTGCAGCCTCCTGTGCCTCCCAATACAGCCAGGCCGTGTCCGCATCAAAAGTCTTGATCAATGTTTCATACACCAGGCCGTGCTGGGACGTCAGCTTTGCCGTTGTATTTCGCGAAACTCCGCTGTATATCTCATTGGCTTCCACGAGCAGATAATCCATACCGCCTGCTCTATAGTCTATGCCGTGATGAGGCAGCTAATCCCCGCCAATAATCAGTACATCCGTTTTTGTATCACATTCCAGCCGGGGAAATGCGGGAATATGACACGAAGCGTTCCATACAGAATCGAACAATACAATCACCCGACTTAGTCTGCTCCGATCATGTGTAATTGATACAGAGTTCTATTTTATGCTGTCGCAAAGTAAAACCGCGTTGGAATCACATGGATTCCAACGCGGTTCTGTGGTCGGAGTGACGGGATTTTCGCTTTCCGTGACCAGTTTCCGCTTGGTGATCTCCACCTTGTTTCCGCAGTCACAGTGGCATTTCCACATCACAGAATCCCGGTTCCATTCAGAACTCGGCTCAATTACGAGTATTTTTCCATAGCGTTGGTTCGTTAAATCTGTTCGTTTCATAGCCGCGCCTGAATGAATCCTTATTGATTAATTCCGTTATAGCTTGTATAAGTGGGATTGGAATAGACATAAACTGTTTTCCCGGCGCTGTTTTTATAGGTCACGAAAGCCCGAATCGCATAGATCGTGCTGGCAGTTTTCGGCGTCATGCTATAACTATAGCTGCCGGTACTTCCAATGCCGTTGATACTCACTTTCGTTCTGCCGGCGGTATTGACGTTGAGGGTTTTAGCACCTAAAAGCGACTTTGTAATATAGACAAAACCATGGCTGGTGATTTCGTAATAGGCATCGCTGTTTTCATAGTCCACTACGCTGCCTGTCAACCGGATTTTTCCATTGTTTTGCGAAACGCCAAGTGTCACCGATGGCGCTAACAGGGTCTTAACCGCGATTGCCTCTGTTTTTGTGGCTCTGCAGACCGTGCAGGTGTAGGTTTTGATACCTTCTTCTTCTGTGGTAGCTTCTTTGGTAACAACACCGTCGTCCCAACTATGACCAGTGGCAGGAACGATTTCCTGCGCTGTTAGTATCTCGTTGCAGGCCGAACAATGTGCGCCTTCCGTCAGTCCAGTTTCCTCGCAGGTAGCAGCCACAGCAGGATCTATCGCGACGCTGTGCCCCAGGGCCTCTGTTTTATCGCTGATGTAGAAATCTCCGCACAGAGAACAGGTGTATGTGGTATATCCGCCCTCCGTGCAAGTAGGATCCGTCACGGCTGCGACATATTTATGTGCACATTCTGATTCGCTTACAGCGACATATCTTGTCTCCTCAATGCTATATGCATCTGTAAAATCCTGATCCATCATCAGATAATGGATGCTGGTAGTGGAATATGGAGCTTCCATGCTGTCAAAGTCCGCTGTTCCCTTCAGAAAATATTGATAGGAATATGTACCTTCGGCCACTTCATCGCTGAACCCAGCGTCCCAGGTAGAATCGGCGTAATACCATTTACTGTCGATTTGAGCGATATTCCACGCATGGTTTTCATAATAATTTGATACATCCTCCGATTTCTCGCCGCCATAACCGGTTGCGACACGGACATTCAAATCAAGTTCTCTCAGCAGCCTGTAAAACAGAGAAGCATATCCTTGGCAGACAGCAGTACCGTTGATCAACGCCGCATAGGTTGTATATTTCAGCGTATACGTACTGTCATTCAAGTTTTCGTTGTCATAAGTAACATTGCTGCAAATGTAGTCATAAACTGAATAAACCTTCTCATAATCAGAGGAATCTTCCGGAAAGACAAACTTCGTTTCAAGAAGCGTATCCACCTCTTGCGTCACAGCTGTTTCCTGCTCAGCAGTCGTAAAATAGGTTGGCGTAAAGGCAATCGTATAGTATCTATAATTCCCATCACTGTCTGCTCCGATGGAGGCTTTGTAGCCCACTCCGCCATAGTTGTAGCGCAGATAATCTCCCTCATTGGCGTATTCTGTTTCTGCAAGCGCTTCCGGAAGAATATGATTCGTGCACAAATCTTTAAAATAATCGGAGCTATAGGTATCACCGTAATAATAGACTGTAATTGTTTCTTCTCGTGCGACCATCCCCATGCGCAGAACTGTGCCCGCTTCTTCTACTGTCGTACAATACATTGGAGTATCCGTGTCGTTTGAAAACGTGCTGATTCCGTTAGCGCTGGAATGTTCGAAAGTTTCAATTTCTTCAGGAACTTGGATATCACCTTCCGTGATGACATCTCTATATATGGGGTTAATATAGACAACAGAATCCGTTTCAAAAGAGACTCCACTTTCATCCTGATTTTTGAATTCGGTTGACGCTCCCATCCTCACAAATGGATTTTCCCTTCCTGACACAGCCAATGCCTCAGTTGGTACAAAGGAAGCTAACATCAATATTGTTGTCACAAGCGACAACAGTCTTTTTTTCATTTTGTATATTCCTTTCAATTCCTCAATTCAACAGTTCATGTAGATTTCCCAAAGCTGCCCTCTTCGCTATCAGGATTTTTCCCAACAGCGAAGAGGTAGCTATCGTCCCGGTAACTCTTATTTTGTCAAACTGTTGTAACTTGTATAGAGCGAATCAGAGTAAACATAGACTGTTTTTCCTTTGCTATCTGTATAGGTCAGATAGGCACGGATCACATAAGTAGTGGAGCTACTCTTAGGCGTCATACTGTAACTGTACGTTCCTTTGCTGCCTATGCTCGTGATATTGACTTTTGTTCGACCTGAAGTATTTACATTCAGTGATTTTGCGCCCAATGCGGTCTTGGTCATATAGACAAATCCCTGACCGGTAATCGTGTAATAGTCATCCTTGCTCTCATAATCTGCTACTGTCCCGGTCAACTTGATCTTTCTATTATTCTGCGACGCGGAGAGAGTAATGCTGGGAACTTTAAGGGTTTTTATTTCCTCTAACTTTGGGATGGACTCAGTCTTAGTTTCGCTGCAGACTGTGCAGGTATAGGTCTTAATCCCCTCTTCCTGCGTAGTAGCTTCCTTGGTCACCACGCCGCTGTCCCAACTGTGACCGGTTGCAGGAATCACGGTTCCCGTGGAAACCGTCTCACCGCAGACGGAACAAATCTCATCTCCGGTATAACCGTCCTCGGTGCAGGTGGCTTCTTTTGCATTGTACAGCGTGGTGTTCTCATGCTTGCAAGTTTCTGCCTGTTCCAGCGTGACAACAGTAACGCTTCCGCCCGTTAGACCAGAGGAAGATACATTAACGGTAAAGCTGCCTGCATCCTTTGTCGAGCGTACGATGACGAGTGCCTTACCCGCATAAGCTGCAATTTTGGCAGAGGTTGTACTCGTCAGGACGCTGGATTGCTGTCCCTTTTCTGTTGTCGCCTGATCGCCGTTGTCCACGCCGACAATCTCACCGTTACCGGACAGGGAGAAATTGATGGTATTGATTGCAGTCGTGTCCAGATTGCCCTCTGCATCGGTAACATCAACAGAGATATATGCAAGGCTGCTGCCGTCCGCAAGAATCTCCGTCTTGTTGGTCTGTACATTCAGCTTGCTGACTGTGCCCGGCGTGGAAACCGAAGCATTGCCGCTGGTTTTTGTGATCTCGTTTCCGTCTTCGTCATATGCCTTTGCGGAAATCGTACCTGCTTCATATGCAACATTGAAGGTCGCATACAGGCTGGTAGAATTCGAGCCGCTCACAGCCGTACAAACACTGGAGTCGTTGCTGGTGGTTGTATACGTATAATATTTGTGACCCGCAGAGGTTGTATTGACTTTACGTGTCGCTGTGCCGATCAGCGTACCGTTGCGGTACAGCTCAACCTTCGGCGCGTTGGAGTAAACCACAACCGG
>CAYLXH010000005.1:26876-36661 GCA_964387535.1 uncultured Butyricicoccus sp.
ACTGCTGGTCATCATGTTGTCACTGTCCCATGCGGTCACCAGATGCAGGGTTGTGTCATCCTGCTTCCACTGGCTGCGATAGAGATAATATGTATCCTTTTCAAAACCAGCGGTATCTACAATGCCAAAATAGGAGCTGTTCGGGATACACCCTCTGCCACTGTCGCCGCTGCCGGTGCCATTCCACGGGGTTGGCTCACCGAGATAGTCCCAGCCTGTCCATACGAACTCACCTGCGACATAATCCTTCGTCATCGTATTCCAGATGGAATCATGTGCCGTCATGCCCCAGCTGACTTTTGAGGTATCATACGATGTCAGGTGATACTTGCCGTCTACATTGCTCGCATTCGCCTGAGAAGTGTAAATGCCGCGACTGTTGACCGCAGACGAAGTCTCGGTAGAAAGAATCTTGTCGTAAGTGTTATGCATGGAGGACAGCTCACTGCTGGATGCATAGTTAAAGCCAACAATACCGCCATTGCTGCTTATCACATTGTGTACAGAGCCAAGAGTTCCACTGGTTGTACGCATGTTACTGCCGATGGTGGTCGGGTGCGTTGTGTCAACTTCCTTAACCCAGTCAATCAGATTCTGCGCAATAGTCGGGAAGGAAGAATCCGTAGAAGCACCCTCCTGAATCTCGTTGCCGAGCGACCACAGGATAATCGACGGGTCGTTGCGGTCACGTCCGACCATCGATTTGATCGCATATTCCGCCCAGGTCATCGAGCTGTCGCCGCCGAGAATCTGATTGGTGCTGCTCAAACTGGTGTTGAAATACTTGCCAAAGTCATTTTTGTTGCCATTTTTGGAAACGCTCCAGCCATCGAACGCTTCCTCCACGACCAGCAGGCCGAGTTCGTTGCAGATATCAATGAAATCCTCATCCGCCGGATTGTGGCTGGTACGGATAGCATTGACACCCATGTCCTTCATCTTCGCAAGCTGGCGATACATTGCATCATACTCTGCGGCAGAACCGAGCGCACCCTGGTCGTGGTGCATGCACACGCCGTTGAGCTTGACAGCTTTTCCGTTCAAATAAAAGCCGGTGTCACTGTCAAAGCTGAAATAACGAAAGCCAAACTCTGTGTCATAGGTGTCGACCACAAAATCGTCGACCAGAAGTTCTGTACGTACATAGTACATAGTAGGCGAATCGGTCGACCACAGTTCGGGCGAAGCAACAACAGGCTCGCTCGTCGCTGTGTCGGTTGCTCCTGCGTCCACGGTCACGCTTGTTTCAGCAGAATCCGAAGCCTGCGTTCCCTCAGAGGTGTAAACCGTGCTGCGCACCGTGACATCTGCGGCTATATCGCTGTCGTTTTTGACGGTAACTTCCGTGCTGACTGTACCCGTTCCGTTTGCGATATCCGGGGTCGTGACCTTGGTGCCATATCGCTCCACATGCACCGGATCGGTGGCAACCAGTGTCACATCGCGGTAAATACCACTACCGGAATACCAACGGCTGGACGGAATATTGTTGACCACCTTAACAGCAATAACATTTTCCGCCTTGCCGTCACAGGTAACATAGTCACTGATATCAAAGGCAAACGAGGTATAGCCATAATGGTTTTCGCCCAGCTGAGTGCCGTTGACATAAACATATGCATCAGAATATGCACCGTCAAAATTGATGACAAGAGTTTTTCCCGCATAGCTTTCCGGCAGGACAAATGTCTTGCGATACCAGCCTGTTCCGCCGGGCAGGAAGCCGCTTTCCGCCTCACCAGAAGTTGTGAATTCCTGATCAATACTGAAATCGTGTGGCAGAGACACATCGTCCCAAGAAGAATCGTCAAAGTTTGCATCAGAGGCGGAGCTATTGTCGCCCAGATAGAATTTCCAGCCATCGTTAAAGTTGCTCTCACGGCTGGTAGTGCCAGAAGAAACGGTAACCGTCTGTTCCTCACCAGCTACTGTGTCGTTTTCATCTGCAAAAGCAGTCATATAGCTGTTGGAGAGAACCATAGCAGCGGTTAGCGCTGCTGCGATTGATCTCTTAAAAAAAGTTTTTTTCATATCCTACCTCTTTTCTTTCTTTAATTCTTATCAAACACGCAACCTGTCGACTGCGTAATTGCCAAGTCTTTGGACATTTCCAGCGCACCAGCGGGCAGTTTGTCCATAAATTTCTTGTAATATTGTGCGGCGTACTTCGCCTTCTCACACAGATAAACTGGCCTTTCGGAAAAGCCGCCGGTCTCGTTGTAGACCATTGCCGCGCAGACATAGCAGATATGCTGATTGACACAGTTTCCACAATAAGAGCTATATCTGGCATTGTTAGTCCATTCAACGATCTGATGCCAGGCGTCAGCAAAAGACTTATCTTTCAGACTGACCCTGGGATAATCCATCATTCCACAGCCGCTTAAGTTCCCCTGCCAATCAACCCAATAACTGCACCGACCGGACAAACAGCCCATTTTTTGCGCTGGTTTTTCCGCAGCCTCAGCAAGTAGTTCCGGTGTCAGGTCCTGATACTTTCCGGCATTGACCGCCAGCCGGCAAAACTGATCTGGTGTCAGCTGGTACCAATCGGAAAGCACCTGGTAATAAGCACACTCCTGTGGCGTCAACCGCTCTGAGAAATCCCCTGCATTTCCGATCTGGCGTGCAGGCGGAAACATATAGGTCGCCACGCGAAGTCCCAAGCCGTAACCGCGGGCAAAATCCTGCATCGCTTTTAAATCCCGGGCATTATCCGGCATCAGAGAGCAGTTGAACTTAAAACGAATCTTGTTTTGAACCAGCATATCCACGCTGCGGCGGACTTTGTCCAGCCCATTTGGATCGCCGCAAAGTCTGCCATAGGTCTCATTGCTGCCTCCATAGAGCGTGATATTGATGCGAGAAGGCGGCATTTCCCGCAGCCATTCCACAGTATCGCTCGTGATACAGCTGCCGTTGGAGTTGATGCTGATCTCCATTCCCATCTTGTACATTGCCTGATATAACTCGCGGATATGTGGGTAGAGAAAGGTCTCACCGCCTGTGAGTAATGGAGAAAGTGTGCCTGCGTCCTTGGCCTGTTCGGCCACATCCAGCCAGAAATCCAACGGCTGAATACCACCCATTTTTCTGACCTCTTCGGCTGATTGGCGCACATAACACATTTTGCATTGAAAATTACAAACAGGTGTCAGTTCAAAAGCTCCCGTGATAGGAACTCTTTTTTTTGCAGACAGCCCAAATAGTTTGTCACGAATGGCCGGCAAAGGAAACCACCTCATCTCTCTCTAATTGTTGTTTTAGGCACGCCACGGCATCTCTGTCCGGCCTGCAGGTTAGTCGGTAGACAGGATATGCCTCCAACAGATCGAGCCAAAGCTGCTGAATGGTCATCCGTACGTCAATATTCCAACGATCCATCGCGGTCTGCTCTATCAAACATTTTAATGCCTGGGAAACCGGCAGACGTTGGATATGATTTTCTATGCCCTGGCAAAGGATAACAATCGCTCCCAGCGGAAGCCGCTTGTTACAGTAAATTGGGCTGCTGCCATCCACCGGATAGCCATAGGTATTAAATTCATTGTCATTTTTTCGTAAAACAGTGCGGTCATTTCCCACGATTTCCGCATATTCGTAGCGGTTCCACAATCTTGCCTGGGTTGTTTTTCCTGTTTGGCTGGGAGCGGTAAACAGCACGGTTTTCCCGCAGACTGCGATCCGACTGGAATGGAGGAGAAATGCCTGATAATGAGCCAGCAGCTGCCGCATAGGAAGAAGCTGTAGCACCTTGTCCGCTGTTCGGACAACACCTGGAAACGCGGTTTCGTTCACATACAGCTTCACCCGGGAAAAATCCGGAGCATAAACAGCCTGGGAAATCGCTCCTCCCTTTCCCAGCTTTGCTTGCTCATAATAATATTGGCCATCCCAGTAATAGCAGAACATCCCGTCATCCCCGCAGGGAATGTCCGGAACTGCGGGAAACCCATCTGTGGCGATGACATCAATGAAAACATCAGGCACTCTTTCCTCGCACCGAAAGGGCTCTATTCCCTCCAGCAGCTGGAGCGGAAAATCGGAGAAAAGCGCGACCGCAACATCACCCACAGAGAGGTATAGTTTGTTCTTCATTTGCATCACTTTTCATCTTGTTTGCTTCGAAAAGAGGGGCCGGATGCTCCGAAAGCAGCCCAACCCCTCTCCATAAATTATTAGGATGTAAATACAGTGGCACCGCCCGCGCTCAGGTAGCAGGAGCAGGTTTCAAAGAAGTTCATGGACGCGGGGGATTCCGCATCAAAGGTTTCCTCCCCAAAGTAGCTGCATGCCGTGTACCATTTGCCATTGTATTCGTGATCTTCCGGCCCAAGATCTACAATTGTTGCACAGCCGGTGGCGATGGCAGTATCCAGCTGATACTCCTCAAACTCGATCTTCGGCTTTTGATAGTTCGCTTTCACATTCATCACTCCCTTTCTTATCTATCCGTTATGGTATAAGTCTCGCTGGCTATACCGTCCGCATTGCAGGCCACAATCTCGTAGGTTGTGTCTGCTTTCTCATTGCGCCGTTACAGTATAAGTCTCGCTGGCTATACCGTCCGCACTGTAGGCCACAATCTCGTAGGTTGTGCCTGCTGTTACCTTTGTATAAGACTTGTTGAAGCGATATTTGCCGGAAACATTCTTGCCTGTGACCTTGACGCCGTCGATGGTCACATAGGCAACATCCTTGGATGTCACCACGTTCACAGTCGCCTTCTTGCTCTTGCTTGCATAGGAGCAGCTGACCTTGATGCTGTCCGGTGTAAAGACCGGAACTTCTTCCTCTGCTAAGCCGGCTGCGTAGGTCTTGCTGACCAGGTAGAGTGTGGGCTCAGTTTCCTCGTCGTCAACGACAATGTTCTCGTTGCTGCCATCCAAATCCGTAGAGTAAGCCAGATTGAACTCGTCCACGCCGGTGACCTTAACGTTGGTGAGAGCTGTCAGGCCGCTCGTGCCTTCAATGTTCACATAGCCGACCACGGTACCATCGTCTAAGGTCTCCGCCTCTACATAATCGCTGATGTCATAGTAGCAGTCGGTGCTGTTGCCGATTTCAAACGTACCGGATCCAACCGCCACCTCAGACGCTACCCCGTTGGGAGCCTTCATGCCGAGATAGAGCTTGTAGGCCTTAGAATCCCAGTTGACCAACGCAAAGCTGGCGCTATACCCCTCTTTCAGATACAGCTCCTGATTCGGGCCGATATCGCTGTACTCTTCGACATCCACGATCTCTCCGCTCACATCGGTCAGGGTGAACACATCGTATGCGTACCCTTCTTCATAGTCAGCAGCAATCTTCTCCCGGATATTAACTACGGCCACGTTTTGCTCGCCATCGCCAGCATAGGCGCTGTCTGCCGTCGTGTACCCTGCATTCTCCTCCGTGCCGGTACCCATAGGTCGGAAGACCCGGATGCCATCCAGATAGAACTCATTGTTGGTCTCGTGCAGCGTACCGGACTTGTAAACGTAGATTGTCACCGTATAGGTACCGTAACCGCTATCCAGCGAGTTGTTCTGATAGATCGGGATGTTGTACAGGGTGGTGTCCAGAATCTGTTCCTCACCATCCTCTGTTTGGGTAACATAGTTGATGGTATCAATGTACTGGGTATCGACCGTATCTCCGGCACTGTTCTTTACAGTCACTCGGATATAGCCGGTCGTATCGGACACACGGCCATAGATCGTGGTGCCGATGCCGGTGAAGCTGTAGGAATACTGGGCCGCGCCATTGGTGGTGTCTACCTTTAGGCTGGTGCCGTAGCTGTCGCCCAGATTGTCCAGGTAAACCGCGTCGGTGCCGTAGGTGCTGTCAGTGGTAGTGCCCACAAGGCCGGTCTCCTGATAGCCGGTGAGGCTGGTGCCTACAGATTCAAATGTTGCGTTATTGGTCTTAGTTGTCACCAGCCTGTTGTTTTCCGGTCCAAAATTCTCCTCGTAGTACACGGAGGTGGCCGGAATGATGGTCAGGGTACCGGTGACGGTGGTGGTTTTTTCTTCGCTGTTGCCAGGCATCATGACAGTCGCGGTGACGTTGTAGGGCACTTTTTCAATGCCGCAGAAATCTCTGGTCAGGGTGTAGACGATCTTACCGTCCTTCACCTCGGCAGTGCCGTAGGTTCCGGTGAACACGCCGTTGGAGCTGGTTCCGGTGTAGTTGTTCTCGTCCATATCAGGAATGGCCATCGTGATTGTGCCATTTTCACCGTTGGTGATGATTTCGCCATAGTTGGTGACCACGTCATTGGCCATGACATCCACTTCCACCGGCAGACCGTAGTCCAGCACGATGGTGTCATCATAGATGTCTACGTCCGGGTCAGGTCCGCGCTGGTAGCTGTTGGTGCAGACGAAGGTAATCGTGTCGGCGGAGGTGCTGGAACCGGTGACCGTCACGGTATCCGATGTAGTGCTGCTTCCACCTGTGATGGTCGCGCTGCTGACATTGGATGCAGCTGTCCACGCTGCTTCCCAACGGGTATCCGCGCCGGTATTCAAATTCTCCTTTACGTACCAGCTTGATTCACTGTCCAGGGAAATACCCCGGAAGGTTGCGGTCTGGCCGTTTTTCAGAGAGAACCCGCCCTTTGCATCGGTGCTGCCGGTGCTCACAAAGTTACCTTCGGAATCGTACAGAGAATAGCTCTTGTTGGCAACCGGTTCCTCTTCGTTATACAGGGTGAAGGAGAAGTCGATGTTGCTCAGGTTTGCCATAACCTCGGAAGGGATCTTCTCTTCCGAAGTCTTATGTTCTTCGTCAAGATAATACTCGCCGATGTCCTTGGTCACGGACACGCTGTCGCGCTGGGGCAGGTTGAACTTGATCAGGCAGTTGGTACGGCCCTGTCCGCGGTCCATGTAATAGATGGTCAGGGTGTGGTTGCCCTGAGCGGCAAAGCCGGTCAGGGTAGTGCCAAGAGCCTCGTACAGGTTGGTCTGGCTCATGGTCTCGCTCAGAGAGTTGCAGCCCGACATCGTTTCATCGATTGCCTTGTCGCCAACCTTCCCATAGGGGGAAGACAGGATGACATCGCCGGTGGCGAAGTTGATGCTGCCAGTGATTGCATCGTGAGTTCCTCCGATATCCAATGCCAGAACCCCATCAATGTAGACCCACACATCATCGTCGCCTGCAAATTGAAACGTAATATCATTGCCATCGGCATCTTTACCGGTATCGGTCATCTGGAAATCCACTGTGGTGACCATACCAAAACCATATTTAATGGATTTGTTTTGACTTCCTTGGCCGTTCGCATTGCTGGCTTTATTGATCGGATATGCACGTGTGGTGCTAGCAAGTCCCGCTGTGGAATAGCCAGTCCCAGAGGTGGAGCTCAGGCTATTGAACGGAGCCAATCCGGTAACCTTCTTGCTTGAATATCCGGCATAACCAGTATATCCGGCAGGCAGATCGGCAATTTGCATTTTGGCGCCGGAAGCGCCGGTACCATCTTTAAAGTACACGCCGTTCTTGTCGCTGTTCAATTCGTAATAGCCGGTTTCCTCATCATAGATGAAAGGTACCTTTACATTTGTATATACCTTGGTATAGTCGTTGCCTGTACTGGAAAACAGGTTTGCCGCATTCACGTTATTGCTGAACGGAGCGTTGCTGCTCTCGCTGAGCTTGCTGGCAGCCAGACCGGAATAAATATAATAGTTCTGCGCCCCGTTGCCGGCTGTATCTTTTGTTGAAAGCCACTTGCTAAACGCGGGAATATCATTATCACTGGCGGGTTTACCTGTGCCGGTGTCCGTAAAGTAGAAGCCCTTTCCCTGATATCCGCCACTGTCGTTCTTGTCAGCCGTCGCTGTCGCCGTATTGGCGGCACCCTCATCCCAGTCATACAGAGTGCTGTTGAAATACTCTACTTCCAAATTGGTATCGCCAGGACTGCTCGTTACTGTCTCGGCAAATGCAGCCGTTGGCAGCAGAGAAAGCAGCACTCCAAGCGTGAGAGCTGAGGAGAGGACACGCCTGGTAAGTTTTGATTTCATAATGTTTTCCTCCTAACTTTTCTAATGTTTTCCTCCTAAATTGTTCGATATATAAAATTGCTGACTGCAATAAAAAGCCATTAATATTGCAAAACCATATGGCGGGACATCGCTGCCTCTATAAATTCCGTCACATCCCGCAGGCTCTGTTCCTCGTCCAGCTCATATTCCCGGGCGAACATCTCTCTCAGCTCTCCGAAAGAGCGTTCCTGCTCCAATGCCTTCCAAAGAAATGCACCTGTGGAATTGATGGAAACAATTCCGAAAAAGGACTCCGCCGCTTTTCCAATGGGCACCAGAACAATCTCACCCGCTACCTCACGATAGATATAATCCGGATTTCTCTGAAAATGTACCTTGTCATCCATACGTCCTGCCCTCTATTTTCGGTATAATGTATACTTTTTATGTAGTAAAATATCGTTTAAACATATATATAGTTCAGTTTAATCATAAATAGTTTAGCATAAGTCTCCCCCAAAATCAAGGACTCACGATGGAAATACTTTGCAGGCCTTGATATTGGCGGCATTGCACGGAGATTTCATCTGCGCCCAGATATTGCTTCTGTTGAGCGGCTTTCCGGTCCGGTGTGTTCCTCCGCCCACAAGCATCAGGTCCCCGTAGTTGCGAAAAGACAGCCCATTCTCGGAGGCATCGCGGTACATCCCGCAGACATCCGGCGCATTCGCCAGTGCCAGAACATACGAGCGCTCCTGATACATCTTCAAAAAGTATGACCCATGCTTGTTGAGAAACGGAAAGTACGTTGCCACAATCACATTCTCCGCTGTAATCGTTCCGGCTCATCGACAGAATACACATAGGAATCCTTTTGCTCAAAATCACACGGAATGTCCCGACAGAGCTGGCGATCGTTCTCCAGTGCAGCCTCCTGTGCCTCCCAATACAGCCAGGCCGTGTCCGCATCAAAAGTCTTGATCAATGTTTCATACACCAGGCCGTGCTGGGACGTCAGCTTTGCCGTTGTATTTCGCGAAACTCCGCTGTATATCTCATTGGCTTCCACGAGCAGATAATCCATACCGCCTGCTCTATAGTCTATGCCGTGATGAGGCAGCTAATCCCCGCCAATAATCAGTACATCCGTTTTTGTATCACATTCCAGCCGGGGAAATGCGGGAATATGACACGAAGCGTTCCATACAGAATCGAACAATACAGTCACCCGATATCGTCTGCTCCGATTATTCGCAACTGATACAGAATTGTATTGTATTGTATGCTGTCTCAAATCAAAAAACGCGTTGGAATCACATGGATTCCAACGCGTTTCTATGAAACTAACGACTTACTTTCATGCTAACTGCGTATCATGTAGACTGTTATTCGAAGGTGGAAAAAGAATGAACGGGCATTCTCCTGATACCACATCAATATCTGTGCCATCATCTACTGTGCACTTCCATCACTGACAGCCATTTGATCACAGGAATAGCTCGTTCTCTTTTCTAACGGAACAGGCCTTTTTTATTGCTATGGCCGCAACAGATACCATAGCACTATTGATTTTTCTGGCATGATGGGGACACTGCTTCACACAGCGCATACATGCGATGCACTTTTTAGAATCTGCTGTGAAACTCGCAGAATCAATCGCTTGTACCGGACAGCTTTCAGCGCATAGGCCACATTTTACACAGTCTTTCGTCACTTTGGGAACAAGTCCTGCACCGCCTGCTTTTTTGTAAGGACGATTTCCGGGAAGCGAAGCAATCTCTCCATCCTTGCGCGCAATCCGGACGG
>CAYLXH010000005.1:36671-37921 GCA_964387535.1 uncultured Butyricicoccus sp.
CTGCTTTTCATCCGACGCATCCGGTCTTCCCGCAGCGTACTGGGGCATGATGGAGTGTTCTGCCACCGCAGCAATGGCTGCAATGATCCGAAAACCGCACACTCTCGCCGCGTCTTGCATTTCCACAAGGGTATCCTCATAAGCACGGTTTCCATACACGCAGACCAGGGTACATTTTGCACCGTTTCCTGCGATTTTTTTCAACCGCTCGATTGCAACAGCCGGAGCCCTTCCTCCAAAAGAGGGCATGGCAACCAGCACCTGATCTTCGTTGCCAATGACGCACTTGGAAAAATCAGTCTTGGAATCACTCAGATCAATTTTTACCGTGCTTTCACTCCAATGTCTGCTGATAATGTGGGCAACATTTTCTGTACCGCCTGTGGGACTGAAAATGATTTCAACAGTGTTCATATGTCTTTCCTCCTGCTACTCAATTCTTTTACGGATGCCAGCAATGCAGTCGGCCAGCGTTTTATCTGCAAGCGAACGGGCAAACCCTTCCTCTATGTCCGTAAACATCCAACTCAACACCGGTTGGATGTGCCGTCCAACGACGCATTGGTCATTGGGGTTTTGGTGAATATCCAGAAGATGAATCTTCGACTCCTCCATCACCGCCTGATAAATTTGAAGCAGCGTCAGTTGTTCCGATCCAATAGTCATGGAATATCCGCTAACCCCTCTGTGCCCAGCCACAATACCCGCCTTTTTCAAAAGCGCCAGTATTCTTCGGATATAGCTGGCGTTGGTGCCAACGCTTTCTGCCATTTGATCCGAATTGATAGGGGTCGGAGATTCCGAAATCAGAATCAGGATATGCACCGCGACAGAAAATTTTGTGTCCATCCTTTTCCTCTCCTCATTCTCCTTCCACTGTTTGCATGCTGTCTCTCTTTCTTTTGATAAGTATTTGTATTAGATACAGATACATTATATTGCTTTCAGAAGCTTTCGTCAAGATGAGCCCAACACAATGCTTCGACTATGATTGGAACAATGGCATAATGAAACCACGCACGCTCCTTACCATATCTCCTCAGCGGGGCTGTTAAAAATATCCTCCGCAAAAGCAACTATACTCTGCTGCAACTGTCAATCGTCATTACAGCGTCCAGTTTTGTTACAGTGTGCCGGGGATCCCCTTGGAAACAGGGACTATTGCAAAAAGAAACTGGACACCCACTTCGATACGCATTGTATCAAAACTGGTGTCCAGTTATGGTCGGAGTGACAGGATTTGAACCTGC
>CAYLXH010000006.1:0-33766 GCA_964387535.1 uncultured Butyricicoccus sp.
AAAGTTCTGCATGGTGGAAACTGCCAGAACAGTGCCCGGAACGTGGATAACCGGGTTAACGTTGGACAGGTTGATATCGAGAACCGTGTTGCCCTCTACGAAACCATGATGGAACTCTTCGCCAGTCTTGGAGATGGTAACTTCGCCGTCAGCGTCAATGATAGCGCCGAATGCCGGGATCTCGTAAGCGGAAGCCATGAAACGATCGTTGTCCTTCATCGGCAGAGCACAGCCGCGGATCGTGGTGATACGGTCCTCAACCTTGCACTCGTTGGTAACAACGCCGCCACGACGTACGACGCGGATGCCATACGGAGCAGTGTACCAAGCGCCTACAACGACATCCTTGGTGCAGTTCATCTCACGCATCAGCTTGCGGAATACGAACGTACCGCAGTTATCCGGCAGGATGTGAATAACCTGACCATCCTCCAGCAGCGGGATCAGTTCACGGAAGATAACTTCATGACCCAGAGCAACGGTAGCGATAATGATGATACCAGCGCCCTTAACGGTAGCTGCCAGATCGTCGCCAGCCATAGCAACGTGAGCAATACCCTTACGCTGATAGCCGAAGTAGCTCAGCTGGTTGCCGCTCAGCGTGATACCAGTTCTCATGATGTTGGTGAAGTTGGTCTTTGCGAAAGCCGGCTGGTCCCAAATACGAACCTCTCTGCCTGCCAGAGCGCAGTCAGCAGCCATCGTCTTACCTACAGCGCCGCCGCCCAGGACAGCAATCGGCTTGTCTCTAAGATAGCTCATGTCCATAATAATGTACCTCCTAATAAAATTCGGTGCTTGCCTGATTAGCACCATTTTTATAAATTTTTTAATGCCATGGATCCACGAAGCCGCAATTCACAGCATTGAAAACAAAGTGGCAAGCAGTCTGAAGGACATCTTCTCAAAGGAAAAGATGAACCAGACTTGCACAATCAATACAAAATTGATTGGTTTTGTCTCAGAGCACTTGTCTCTTTCTGCTTATTATTTTAGTGTACCCACCACATTTTCGCTGTGCCGAACCTATCTCTTTTTTTGCATTCTTTCAGATAGACCTTCCGTCAGATAAGCCAACAAACCCGTTGTATTTTTTGATTCTGTTAAGCATTTTGTTCACAATCGATGCCGTTTTTTTCCAGCACGCCCACAATTCTCTGTCTCACTTGCTGCAACATCACTGCCCTGTCACGTGTGATTTCCACATCATTGCGATCCGAGACGCAGTATCTGTTCTCTCTTCCCGCCGCATCCTGTTGCTGTCTTTTCATACGTTGCAGCGCGTTCCCGATACATTATTATTATATTAATGGTCCAGGCATTGATTGTTTTTTGCGGCACAACCGCGCTTTTCCCCTTTCTCCTGCTTAACATGTGATAATTTCCGCCAAAACGTCAAAAATACCCACTCTTTCCCTGGTACATTTGGCAATTTCTGCCCCATCGATTCGGGTTCTTGCATCCGAAAGACTGCAAAAAAAGCGAAATTTCTGGCACAGCCTGCAATTGGAGTCTCTACTAAAATAGGTAGTGACAAATGAACTTGTGGATTTAGTTTGTTAACTGTGTGTCCAGGCTTGGCATACATGTAATAATAGAAGGAGGAACATTATCATGGCTAGTAAAAAAGAACTCATGGACGGTAATCAGGCCGCTGCGTATATATCGTATGCCTTTACCGATGTTGCTGGCATCTTCCCGATCACTCCGTCCTCTCCGATGGCAGAGCACGTAGATGACTGGGCTGCTAACGGCAAAAAAAATCTGTTTGGCCGTCCGGTCAACGTAGTAGAAATGCAGTCCGAGGGTGGCGCTGCTGGTACTGTACACGGATCTCTGCAGGCTGGCGCTCTGACCACTACTTACACTGCATCTCAGGGTCTTCTCCTGATGATCCCGAACATGTACAAGATCGCTGGCGAAATGTTGCCGAGCGTATTCCATGTTTCTGCAAGAACCCTTTCCGCACATGCACTGTCTATCTTCGGTGACCACTCTGACGTTATGGCATGTCGTAACACCGGATTCGCAATGCTGGCTTCCACCAACCCGCAGGAAGTTATGGATCTGGGTGCTGTCGCTCACCTGGCTTCCATCAAGTGCCGTATGCCGATTCTGCATTTCTTCGATGGTTTCCGTACCTCTCATGAAATCCAGAAGATCGACGCTCTGGACTACGAAGATCTGCGTCCGCTGGTTGATATGGATGCCGTTAACGCATTCCGCAAGAATGCACTGAATCCGGAGCATCCGGTAACTCGTGGTACCACCGTTAACCCGGATATCTTCTTCCAGTGCCGTGAGGCTTGCAACACCAAGGTTGATGCAATCCCGGCTGTTGTTGAGTACTATATGCAGGAAGTTGCCAAGATCACTGGTCGTGAGCATCACCTGTTCGATTACTACGGCGCTCCGGACGCTGAGCGCGTTATCATCCTGATGGGTTCTGGCGCTGACACCACGCAGGAGACCATCGATTACCTGATGTCCCAGGGTGAGAAGGTCGGTATGATCAATGTACATCTGTACCGTCCGTTCTCTGCTGAGCACTTCCTGAATGCTGTTCCGGCAACCTGTAAGAAGATTGCTGTTCTGGACCGCACCAAGGAGCCGGGCGCTATGGGCGAGCCGCTCTACCAGGATATCTGCTCGATCTACCGTGAGAAGGGCATTCCGATGGTTATCGTCGGCGGCCGCTATGGTATTTCCTCCAAGGACACCACCCCGGGTCAGATCCTCGCAGTTTACGAGAACCTGAAGCAGGATGCTCCAAAGACAAACTTCACCATCGGTATTATCGATGATGTTACCAATACTTCTCTGGAAGTCACCCAGGAAATCGAGACCTCCCCGGCTGGCCAGACCAATGCTATCTTCTGGGGCATGGGCTCTGACGGTACTGTTGGTGCTAACAAGAACTCCATCAAGATTATCGGTCATGAGACTGACCTGTATTGCCAGGCATACTTCGTATACGACTCCAAGAAGTCTGGCGGTCTGACCCAGTCCCACCTGCGTTTCGGACAGGATCCGATCCGTTCCCCGTACCTGGTAACTTCCGGTGACTTCATTGCTTGCCATAACCCGTCTTACGTTAACCAGTATGATATGGTTAAGAACCTGAAGGACGGCGGCACGTTCCTGCTGAACTGCCAGTGGACCGTTGATGAGCTCGATGCAAACCTGCCGGCTTCCATGAAGCGCGCTCTGGCTGCAAAGCATGCTCAGTTCTATATCATCAACGCAATTGACATCGCTCGCAACATCGGTCTGGGTAACCGTACCAACACCATCCTGCAGGCTGCATTCTTCAAGCTCGCTGAGGTTATTCCGGTAGAGCAGGCTGTAACCGCAATGAAGGACGCAATCTACAAGAGCTACTTCAAGAAGAAGGGCCAGAAGGTTGTTGATATGAACAACGCTTCCATCGACCACGGCTTGAATGAGCTGGTTAAGGTTGAGATCCCGGCTTCTTGGGCTACCGCTGAGGACGACACGGTTGAGCAGGATGTTCCGGAATTCATCAAGGAAGTTGTTATCCCGATGAACCGTCAGGAAGGCAACGACCTGACTGTTGGTCAGATGATGAAGTACGGTCTGGAAGACGGTACCTGGCCGAACGGCACTTCCAAGTACGAGAAGCGCGGCGCTGCTGTTGACGTACCGGAGTGGATCCCGGCTAACTGTATCGAGTGTAACCAGTGTGCATTTGTTTGCCCGCACGCTGCAATCCGTCCGATCCTTGTCACCAAGGAAGAGCTGGACGCTGCACCGGCTGGATTCGAGACCAAGAAGGCAATCGGCGCTGGTATGGACAACTACACCTATCGTCTCCAGGTATCTCCGTACGATTGCACCGGCTGTGGTTCCTGTGTCAACGTCTGTGTTGCTAAGGAGAAGGCTCTGGTTATGAAGCCGCTGGCTTCTCAGCTGAAGGAAGCAGACAACTGGACTTACGCTGTTGAAGAAGTTACCATCAAGAAGGATGTTGTTAACTCCAAGACCATCAAGAATTCTCAGTTTGCTAAGCCGTACTTCGAGTTCTCCGGCGCATGTGCAGGCTGCGGCGAGACTCCGTACATCAAGCTGGTTACCCAGCTGTTTGGCGAGCGTATGTATGTTGCAAACGCTTCCGGTTGCTCCTCCGCTTACGGCGGATCCACCCCGTCCTCTCCGTACTGCACTGACAAGAAGGGCCACGGTCCGGCTTGGGCAATGTCTCTGTTCGAGGACAACGCAGAGTATGCATACGGCTTCCTGCTCGGTCAGCGTGCAATCAAGCAGCAGCTCGTACAGGCTGTTGAGAATCTCGCTGAGGCAGGCATTGCAAAGGATGCTTGTGAGGCATATCTGGCTGACGGCATGAATGCAGAGAAGTCCCGCGAAGTCAGCGACAACCTGATCGCTGCTCTGTCTAACGAGACCGCAGAAGATGCAAAGTACGTTGTTGAGAATCAGGAATACCTGACCAAGAAGAGTGTTTGGGCATTCGGCGGCGACGGCTGGGCTTACGACATCGGTTACGGCGGACTTGATCACGTTCTCGCTTCCGGCGATGACATCAATGTTCTCGTTCTGGATACCGAAGTTTACTCCAACACTGGCGGCCAGGCTTCGAAGTCCACTGCAGCAGCTGCAATCGCTAAGTTCGCAGCAGGCGGCAAGCAGGTTAAGAAGAAGGACCTCGGCATGATGGCTATGAGCTACGGCTATGTTTACGTTGCTCAGGTTGCTATGGGTGCTGACCCGAACCAGACGCTGAAGGCAATCCGCGAAGCAGAAGCTTATAATGGCCCGTCCATCGTTATCTGCTACAGCCCGTGCATCGAGCATGGTATGAAGTGCGGCATGAGCCTGTCCCAGGCAGAAGAGAAGAAGGCAGTTGAGGCTGGTTACTGGCATCTGTACCGTTACAACCCGGATCTGAAGAAGGAAGGCAAGAATCCGTTCGTTCTGGATTCCAAGGCTCCAACCGGAGACTTCCAGGCATTCCTGAAGGGTCAGAACCGTTACGCTTCCCTGGCACTCTCCTTCCCGGAGAAGGCAGAAGAGCTGTACGCTAAGGCTGAGTCCGATGCAAAGGCTCGTTACGAAGGCTACGTTCATCTGGCTGAGTAATTGACATCCATGTATAGTACCGATCCCTTTACTCTTGACTGTGCCTCTGTTTCACAGCAGGATACTCTTCCAGTGACATTCACTGGAAGGGTGATCGGTACCTATCTCCAAATATGGCCGAGTAAGCACGCTCTCTCGCTTATTCGGCCAACACCCTTAAAAGTATTTTCTTATATTTTTCGTTTTACTAATAACGAGAACCTACCATAGCTATTTTCTAAACAAGAGTAGCATCTATCTTCCTTTTCACTTCCCGGCAGTGGTTTCTCCCCGCTGTCGGGAAACTCTATTTTGGGGGAATTTTCTTATCAAATATAGCGAGCGCCCGACAATCTTTTGAGATTGTCGGGCGCTCATTTTCTATTTTGCGTTTCGTTTTTATGTCAGTTGCTCTCGGCTTCATCCGAAATGCGGAAAAAATGCCTTCCATTTTCCATCGTGATTTTCTCCACCTCATCCCGCGATCGTCCGGTTATTTCTGCAATGGTATCCGCAACACAAGAAACATAGCGGGAACAGTTGCGCACGCGTTCTCCCTTCTTTTTATGTTGCTTTGGTGTCATATACGGGCTATCTGTCTCGATCATAATATGAGACAGCGGGATATTTTGTAAAATACGCCGTACCTTTTTGGAGTTGTCATGAGTAATGACTCCTGTAAAGGAAAGCATCCATCCCAGCTCTGTCAGCTCTTTCGCGGTTTCGTAACTGCCGGAATAGCAATGAAACACGCCTTGAACCTCTGGGAATTCCCTCACAATATCCATACAATCCGCGTGAGCATCTCGGTCATGGACAATCACCGGGAGATTCAACCGCGCCGCCAGCGCCATTTGAGCGTGAAACGCTGCCTTTTGCTCCTCTTTGGACGGCGTCGTCTCAGGAGACTGCTTTAGCCAGTAATAATCCAGTCCAATCTCTCCGATCGCCTGTACCTTGTCTTGCTTTGCCAGCCGTGCAATCTCTTGCATATCATCCTCAGTCCATCCCAGCGCGTTCTCCGGATGAATTCCCACCGCTGCATAAACATGGGGATAGCTGTGTGCCAGCCGTACCGCCATTTGTGATGACGGCACATCACACCCTGGATTTACAATCAGTCCGACTCCATACTCCGGCATTGAGCGCAGCAGTTCGTCTCTGTCTCCATCGAACCACTCATCATCATAATGTGCGTGCGTATCAAATAACATACCTGTTCCTTTCTTTTCCTTTCTACCATATCCCAACGCGGAAGTGGCATACGATGGAAAAACAACCGGCAGCGCACTGCGTCTGCCGGCTGTCAGTATCTACCTGCTTATCGAATCTTGCATCCCGACGGTACACCGTCAACAAAGATGACCTTCACGCCGTCCGGTGCATCCGCAGCGAGAATCATACCCTGACTCTCTACGCCGCGCAGCTTTGCCGGCTTGAGGTTTGCTACGAGAATCACGGTCTTTCCAACCAGATCTGCTGGCTGATAATACTCTGCAATTCCCGATACGACCTGCCGTTTTTCTTCTCCCAGTTCCAGCTGGAGACATAACAGCTTGTCTGATTTTTTCACCGGTTCACAGGACACCACCTTGGCTGTTTTGAGGGAAACCTTGGCAAAATCATCAATATTGATGACCACATTGGCCAGTTCCTCTTCCTTTGCCTTCTTTTCTGCCTGCTTGGCTGCCTTTTCTGCCGCCTTCTTCTGCTTATTCTGATGATCCTCAAGGAACTCCAGTTCCTTCTTCATATCAATACGCGGGAATAACGCAGCACCCTTATTCACCGTCACATCCGCCGGCAACTGACCGTACTCACCAACCGATTCCCACGTGTACAGTGTAGCATCCGCACCGATCTGTTCGCGGATCTTCTCCGCAGAATCCGGGATGAACGGGGTCAGCAGCGTCCCGCAAATGCGAATCGTTTCCAGCAGATTGTACATAACACGCGCCAATCGCGGCTGATTGGCCTCATCTTTTGCCAGAATCCACGGTGCCGTTTCATCAATATACTTATTGGCACGAGAAATCACCTTGAATACTTCAATCAGCGCATTCTGGAATGCATATGCCTCCATCTGCTCCTCATAGATTGCACGCAATCCGGAAGCCATGGAAATCAGCTCGTCATCCAACGGGTCCGCCTTTTGTTCCGCCGGCAGCTTGCCGCCAAAATACTTTTCCACCATCGAAACAGTGCGGGAAACCAGGTTGCCCAGATCATTGGCGAGATCCGCATTAATGCGATTGATCAATGCTTCATTGGAGAACACGCCATCCGAGCCGAATGGGAACTCGCGGAGCAGGAAGTAGCGCAGCGTATCCACACCATATCGTTCACACAGGAACACCGGATCAACCACATTGCCCTTGGATTTGGACATCTTTCCGCCGTCAAGCAGCAGCCAACCGTGTCCATATACCTTCTTCGGCAGCGGCAGTTCCAGACTCATCAGCATCGCTGGCCACAGAATCGAGTGGAATCGAACAATTTCCTTTCCGACAAAATGAACATCTGCCGGCCAGTACTTCTCAAAATCATGATACTTGTCGTTGCCATATCCCAACGCTGTAATGTAGTTGGTCAGTGCATCCAGCCAGACATATACGACATGCTTCGGATCGGATGTGACCGGAACGCCCCAGTCAAACGTAGTACGCGAAACACAGGTGTCTTCCAGGCCCGGCTTGATAAAGTTATTCATCATTTCCTTGGCACGGGATGCCGGCTGCAGCCAGTCAGGATTCTCCTCATACAGCTTGATAATCTGGTCAACATATTTGCTCTGCTTGAAGAAATAGGCTTCTTCTTCAGCATCCACAACCGGACGGCCGCAGTCCGGACATTTGCCGTCCACCAGCTGCGTCTCTGTCCAGAATGATTCACACGGCTTGCAGTATTTGCCCTTGTAAACCGACTTGTAGATGTCGCCCTTGGCCTTCATTTTTTCGAACATCTTCTGAACGGCTTCCACATGATAGTCATCCGTCGTGCGGATAAATCGGTCATACGAAATGTTCATCAGTTTCCACAGGTCCTTGATCCCGGCAACAATATTATCCACGAACTCCTGTGGTGTTACGCCGGCCTCTGCTGCTTTGTCCTGGATCTTCTGTCCATGCTCGTCCGTTCCGGTCAGGAACATGACATCGTAGCCCTGCAAGCGCTTAAAGCGCGCCATGACATCGGTTGCCACCGTACAGTAGCTGTGTCCAATATGCAGATTCGCAGACGGATAATAAATCGGGGTCGTTATATAAAACGGTTTCTTATCCAAGAATAATCTCTCCTTTGTTTGGTTCATCCTCTTTATCATATACCAAAACCGGTATTGACATCAAGACAATTCCGCAAAAAATCCGTAAAATATCCGGTTTTTGGGGTAAAAAAGATGCAGAGCCCGCAGCTCTGCACCCTGATGCTCTCATCTCATGACATCGGCGGCAAACTCTCCGGCTCCTGCGGCGGAGCCATTCCGGTCTTACACTGTCTCAGTGCATCAAAATATCGAACATACGCCATGTTCATATATGCTTCCAGATAAATCCCCAACACACCCAGTGTCACAATCGTCCCGAGCGCCCACAAAATAAAGCTGGCATCAAATACAAACAGCTCCCAGTTGTGATCGCGAAATACCTCAACACATTCGCCGGTCGCCTCCCATGCACTTCCTTCGGGATCGTCGATCATGCGAATATACGCCGCGTCATACCGGCGAAGCTTTACACCGACCACGGCAGAAACCACAATCAGCACAACAGAAAGCACAACCAATGCCGCAATCAAGGCCCCTTGAATGGTTCCTCCCTCAACAACCGCCACCTGCATCACAACAACAGCGTATGCACCGATCACTGCCGCTTCCAGCACCCACCAGCCAACGGAGCGCACAAAAATAGCCAGTGCCGTAACCAATGCATTGCGGTACGTCCTTGCACTGCCAAAGCAGGAAAAAATGACTGAAATGGATGCCTCTTGCCCGCGCGCCCGTGCAACATAATAATGCATCATACCAAACTGCATCGGGACAACTACGAAAATCATCGCCGCCGCGTACAGAAGAATCATCATCTCCGACTGCGCCTGCTCGTAAATCATCGTCACTAGCATGCCCGGAAGCATACCAAGAACCACAGCCGCCATCGTCGGCCAGAAATTCTCCCGAATTCGCTCACGAGCCGAAGCCTTAAATTGTCTCCTCAGCTCAGCACTATACGCCATAAAAATCCCCTTTCTAATATCCTCTCCCACACAGGATCTCACTGTTCCTGCAGCAAGTAGACACTTGTGCTTTCTACTGTTGCTTTTCCTGCAGCCGGTAAGCACTTGTGTTTTCGACCGTCGTCTTTGTCTCGCCATTTACTGTCACTGTTTTGTACAGTGTTGCATATTTATATTCTCCACTGGTGTACGACTCGGAATACAGAGATACCTCTTTGTCTGCGGTCTTGGTTCCATATATCGTGCACGTCAGCGAACCGCCTCCCATGTCCATGGTCAGTTTGATGGGATAATCCGTGTCATTGACAAACTTGAAATCCTGACTGCCCCACGCTACCGTTGCGTCTTGAGAAATCGGTGTATACGAAATCTGAAACTGATGACTTCTTCGTTCGGTTACCTTCAAATCTGCTCGAAGCACTGCCATATAGATCGTGGACGAGCTCTGGCACGCACCGCCACCGTAATCCTCTACCGACTCACCGGACACAAAAATTGTCGCCTTTTGGTAGCCACGCTCCGGTGTGCGTTCTCCAACAATTGTATTGTAGGAAAACTCATCCCCCGGATTCAGAATGGTACCGTCACACGCCTGTGCCGTCAGCGAGACGTTCGTTGTCCGTCCGCTGTCTCCGCTGTTATACATTGTCGTCGTCTGCGCCAGAACATCGCGGAACAGTACTTTTTCCAGATCGCTGCCGGAAAGCTCTGCTTTGGTCAGCTTAACCGGAATTGTGTAGGTCTGTTCGGTGCCATCGCCAATTGCATCAGCAATTGCTTTTTCAGAGACCTCCACACCGGTTACCGCATCGACAACCTCTCCGGTCTCCGTGTCTGCCTTTGCATTCTCCGGCTCACAGTTGACGTCCTTGGCAATCTTCGCTGCATCCGGCTTATCCTGCGGCAGGGAATAGGTTTCTATCTCATAGCCGTCAAAATTGATGTTGGTAATTCGTTCACTCAGTGCCTGAAATACCGTATCCTTATCAAAGTCCAGCCCCGGCTTGCCGGTATCCACAACCAGTGTTGCGTCCTTTTTGTTGACCTCCCAGCTGGGCTGTGTCGGATCATAATGAATCTCACCATAGACATCATCGACGAAATCACTCAGGCTGTTCTCATCCAACGTGACGTCCAGCGGAACATTCTGTCCGCCAAACATCGCGGTGAGTACCTCTCCCATTCGCTGAAAATAGCCGCCCTCACGTCCCACGCGATATGCTGCCTCCGCGCTGGCTTCGCTATCCACCTCGTGTGCAACATCACTCACAGAAAGAATGAATTCTCGCCCCTCTGCTGTGACAGTGATCGTGTTCTCCAACAGATCTTCTTTGCAGTCTCCGGCAATATACGCCTGTGCCTCTTCCTGAGAGAGTCCCGACAGCGAAAAACTGGATGCCACACGCACTCCCGGAAACACAGACGGGTAACGATAGACATAAATACTGAAAATTCCAACTGCTGCGACAACGACCGCCGCCACAGCCGCAACAATCCCCCGGCGAATCGGCATCATTTTCCCAAAACGCGGTGGTTCCGGCCTTGGTTCCACGGGAGTTTCTCTTCTGAGTTTTCGCGGCTCTTCCGCCTGCTGTTCTGTATCAGTCACTCGAACCGGATGATTGCTCCACGAGCCGTCCGCCCGGCGCTTTCGAACACGAAAGCCCGGTGTCAGCTTCGGCTCATCTCCTGAAACAATCGGAAACCCTCTCGTCTCCTGCTCGGTTTCGGACACCGCACCTTCCGCCGCCTCTGCAGCAGCATGTTCTTTATTTTCCGCCGAAGTCGCGTCCTCATTCGCGTGTTCCGAAACAACTCCCGGATCGTTGTGTTCTCTCATAAAGTTTATCCTCCGTTCGCGCTCATCTGCGCACCAGACGAACCGTCCAATATCTGACTTTCATTGTATAAAACGAAAAAATGAATTACAACTACAAAACAGAAACAATTGTTATGTTCCGTCGTCTGGTCGCTCATTCGGTTGTCAGAGCATTATACGTTAAACCGGAACAATACGATGTCTCCGTCACGCATCACATACTCCTTGCCCTCCGAGCGAACCAATCCCTTTTCCTTTGCGGCCGTCATCGAGCCACACGCCATCAGATCATCAAAGGAAACGACCTCTGCACGAATAAATCCGCGTTCAAAGTCCGTATGAATTTTTCCGGCGGCCTGCGGCGCCTTGGTTCCCTTTTTAATCGTCCAGGCACGAACTTCCGGTGCACCGGCTGTCAGGAAGCTCATCAGGCCCAGAAGGTCATAGCAAACGCGAATCAGCCGATCGAGTCCCGATTCCTCCAGTCCCAACTCGGACAGGAACAGCTGCTTTTCCTCCTCATCCAAGCTGGCAATGTCCTGCTCCATCTGCGCACAAATCGGCAGTACCTGTGCTCCTTCCTCCGCCGCAATGCGCCGAACCGCTTCCAGACGCGCATTTTCTGTCTCGTCTCCCGTGAAGCCGGCCTCATCAACATTGGCTGCATAAATCACCGGCTTAGAGGACAGCAGATCCACCGTGTCAATCAATTCCCGGTATTCCTCCAGCTCGGGGAAAGATCTCGCCGACTTTCCATTTTCCAGATGAGCCAGCAGCCGCTCAAATACTGCGATCTCCTCATTGTATTTCTTATCGCCCTTAGCCAGCTTGCGCGAGCGCTCAATCCGTCGTTCCAACAACTCCATATCCGACAGAATCAGCTCCAAATTGATGGTTTCAATGTCGCGCTGCGGATCAATGCTTCCTTCCACATGGATGATATTGGGGTTGTCAAAACAACGAACCACATGAACAATCGCGTCTACCTCTCGAATGTGAGACAGGAACTTATTTCCCAGTCCCTCTCCCTTAGACGCACCGCGAACCAGTCCGGCAATGTCAACAAACTCTACAACTGCCGGAATCGTCTTCGGGGGATGGTACATCTCCGTCAGTCTGTCCAACCGTTCATCCGGCACGCTCACCATTCCCACATTGGGATCAATCGTACAAAACGGATAGTTGGCCGACTCTGCACCGGCGTCCGTAATTGCATTGAACAAGGTGCTTTTGCCGACGTTTGGCAAACCAACAATTCCTAATTTCATAATCTGATAAACTCCTTTTATTTCTATCATGTCTGCGTTCTTCCCACAGAATCGCAATTATATTCTAATCAATTTAGTATACACCTTCCCTGCCTTCTACGCAAGAGAATACACGCTGTGCAGTGTAACGGAAAAGAACCTTTTGCAGATACCTATTTTTGTCGCTTCAATCGTATACTTTTTGTCGAAAGAATTTTATAATAAAAATAGAATTGGAACTAAATTGCATTTTTTCATGCACCTTTTTATTTCCTGCATCATTTTGTTCATTTTGGAGGATCTGTGTCATGCCCGCGCTTGTCACACATTATAATTTTGCTTCGTCCGTTCTGCAAACGGCCAAACCATATCTTCGTTCTGCCGCCTCCAGTGATCTTACCGCATTTTACTGGGGAGCCCAGGGACCTGATCCGCTATTTTTTTATCATCCATTGATGAGAAACTCCGTCTCTACCCTAGGCAGTCATATGCACGAGCGCCAGATTGCCCGTACCTTCTCGGTTCTTGCCCGACAGTGTGCACTCATACAAAGTCCATCAGCTACGGCCTATCTTCTCGGCTTTTGCTGCCACTATGCTTTGGACCGCACCATTCACCCCTTTGTTACCTATATTGTCAACTATCGGCTGGACCCACAGTACCCCATGCTGTCTCACGGTCCGCTGCACAATCTGTGCGAATCAGAAATGGACCGTATTGTGATCGAAACCCGTCTGAAATCATCCAGTCCCACGTTTCGCTCCTACCAGCTGCTTTCCCCGTCAAAATCAGCAGAACGCGCTGCATCACAGATGTTGTCTGCTGCAGCATGGAAAGCCTACGGCGAACGTCTCTCCCCGCGCACCATCGTTCATTCAATGCGCAGCATGATCCGCATCCAGCACATGCTGTGCTCCCTCTCCGGACGTCCGGCAGACATTCTCACCTCGATAGAACGCTTCACCGGAAATCTCGGTGCCATTTCAACGCTCGTCCGTCCCACTCATCCCCTCCCCGTCGATTGTACCAACATTCGCCGGGAAGCCTGGATTGATGCTGCTATGCCGCACATGCGCCGTTATGAGAGCTTTTTTGATCTGCTCCAACAAGCAGAGCTTCCTGCCTCCCGCCTCATGGACTGCTGCTATGATGCTGTGCAAACCGGCACATCGTTGTCCGCTGACTTGTTCCCACTCAACTATTCCGGGCTGGTTGAGCCGCATGGATTGCATGAAAGATAACAACAAGGTCCCCTGCCAAAACGCATTTCGGCAGGGGACCTTGTTTTTTTCTGTCAGCTCAATTCTCTCATCCGCGCGATACCTGTGACGATACCGAAACCAGTTGTGCCAGCAGATAGATACCCGCAAACAAATAGGCCGCCATGCGGAACAAATCCGCCGTAGGAGCCGTCAGCGTCAATGTCAGCATCATAGCATCCAGTCCTGCCGTCAGCACCAGGCCGCCGACAACCATTACCATCAGGAATCCGGCCATACCAGCACACACTGCCACACGCCGCGCGCTCGGTACCGCGAAAAACAGGCCGGAAATGGCATAAAACGACGCCAGCACCGCAATCGCGAGCAGCAGCTCATACGCGTAATCCATCATCACAGGATTGCTGCTGTTCTCATGATATGCCATAATCAGCATCAGGCACGCCCACAGCATTGGGACCGCAGCCCGCAGCCCCTGTCCCTTTGTTGCCTCCCGTCCATCTTGGTGGACTGCAAACCCAACCAACAGAACGCCCGAGACAATACACAGAACCCACTGCGCCAACAGTGCCCCCAACGCCGCCATTCCAAACGGATGGTATTCACTTGTCTGCTCCAGTACCATCGCGTTGACCGAAAACAACGCGCCAATTCCGGTTCCTACCATCCCAATTCCGCATAAAATACAGACCAGTCGGGCCGGCGCTCCCAGCTTCCCAAGTATCCCTTCATATTGCTGTCTTTGCTGCGTGGGAAAACACAGTTTGCTCAATACCACACTCAGTACCAAAACGACAACACACAATACCTTGAGCAGCATGGAGCACATGGTGCCCGGTATGGGAAGTCCGGTGTTCCACTCCAATCCCTGCGTAATACTAATTCCACGCAGCACCGCTCCCACAGCGCCTGCAACCAGTATAAACAGCAGATATAGGCTCCGTTTCATCTTTTTCATCCCTCTTTACTGTTCATTGCGGCCGCAGCACTTTTTGTATTTCTTACCGCTTCCGCACGGGCACGGATCATTGCGTCCCGGCTTCTTCATCGCCTTGACCGGAGTTGCCTTGACCGAACCGTCATCCGCACCAGAAGCCGCGTTTTCCTTTGCTACCTGCTTGCGCTGCGGCTGCTGTCCCTTGACCTGTACGCGCACCAGATACATCGTGCGCACCGTGTCCTCACGGATCGCCGCAATCATCGCGTCATACATCTCCGAGCCCTCGCGCTTGTACTCGACAATCGGATCGCGCTGGGCAAACGAGCGCAGGCCGATGCCATTGCGCAGCTCTGTCATCGCATCAATATGATCCATCCACTTTTCATCGACGTTGCGCAGCAGAACCACACGCTCCAGCTCACGCATAATCTCCGGCGTATTCTGCTGCTCTTTCTCCTCATAAACCTCATGGGCTCTATCACAGAGCAGATTGCGCAGCTGCTGCGGTTCCAGATTATTCAGCTCCTCGTTGGAGAACTGCAGCTCAGTCGGCTGGAGGAACAGGCCGACAAACCGCTTGCGCAGTTCTGCGACATCCTCCGCCTCAATGTATGGCTTCTCTCCGAGAATCCCATGAATCGCACTGTCAATCGTCTCATCGACCATCGCCAGAATCGACTCCTTCAGATTTTCGCCATCCAGAACCTTATCTCTCTGCTGATAAATAACACCGCGCTGGGTATTCAGCACATCATCGTACTGGACAACACTTTTACGGATGCTGAAGTTGCGCGATTCCACCTTCTTCTGCGCACTCTCAATCGCTC
Organism: uncultured Butyricicoccus sp.; assembly: GCA_964387535.1. Classification (GTDB taxonomy): domain Bacteria; phylum Bacillota; class Clostridia; order Oscillospirales; family Butyricicoccaceae; genus Butyricicoccus_A. Next base: position 15,381 of record CAYLXH010000006.1, read on the forward strand.
CGGACAGCATCTTCTGGTCGATCGGCGTCTCATCGTCCATGCCAAACTTATCCAGCATTCCCAGAACACGATCCGAGCCGAACAGGCGCATCAGATCATCTTCCATCGAAATATAGAAATTGGATTCGCCCGGATCTCCCTGACGTCCGGCTCGACCACGAAGCTGATTGTCAATGCGCCGGGACTCATGGCGCTCCGTGCCCAGAATGGCCAGACCGCCCGCCTCACGGACGCGCTCCGCATCCTGTGTGGTCTGCTTTTTGAACTCCTCCAGATAGCGCTTGAACTCGGTCCGCGCTTTCCGGATCTCTTCGTCCTCGGTCTCAGCAAATCCATTGGCCTCATTGATGATCTCTTCCTCAAATCCCGCCTTGCGCATGGCTTCCATCGCCATTTGCTCCGCGTTGCCGCCCAGCACAATGTCCGTGCCTCGGCCGGCCATATTCGTGGCAATCGTAACCGCTCCCAGCTTGCCCGCCTGTGCGACGATCTCGGCCTCCTGTTCATGGTACTTTGCATTCAGTACATTGTGCGGAATGCCTTCCTTCTTGAGCATGCGGCTGAGCAGCTCACTCTTTTCAATGGATACCGTACCTACCAGAATCGGCTGCTGTTTGGCATAGCACTCCTGAATCTTGCGAACCGCAGCCTGGAATTTTCCCATTTCCGTGCGGTATACCGCATCCGGATTGTCGATACGGGCAATCGGACGGTTCGTCGGGATCTCGACAACATCCAGACTGTAAATTTCACGGAACTCGTCTTCTTCGGTCAGCGCCGTGCCAGTCATACCGGACAGCTTTGCATACAGACGGAAATAATTCTGGAAGGTAATCGTCGCAAGCGTTTTGTTCTCACGCTGCACCTTCACATGCTCTTTGGCTTCAATCGCCTGATGCAGACCATCCGAATAACGGCGTCCGAACATCAGACGGCCGGTAAATTCATCCACGATAATAATCTCATTGTCACGAATGACATAATCAACGTCGCGCCGCATGACACCATGCGCACGGATTGCCTGGTTGATATGGTGCTGCAGCGTGGAATTCTCCGGATCCGACAGATTCTCAACGTGGAAGTACGCCTCTGCCTTTTTCTGTCCATTCGGACTCAGCACCGCTGTATGCGCCTTCTCATCCACGACATAATCCGCACGCAGCTGTGCCAGAATCTGCTGATCCTCTTCGGAAATTGCTCCGTATTTTCCCGGATTCTCCTTGCGGAGACGCTCTTCCTCCAGAACTCGCTCTCCTTCGCTCTCGACGTCCAGCTTAGAATCCGTTTCCTTGATCCGATAGCTCTTCAGGCGAGACACAAACGCATCCGCCTGCGCATACAGATCGGTCGATTTGTCGCCCTGACCAGAAATAATCAGCGGGGTTCGTGCCTCATCGATCAGAATGGAGTCCACCTCATCGACAACGGCAAAGGCATGTCCGCGCTGTACCTTATTCTTCTTATAAATTGCCATGTTGTCGCGCAGATAGTCAAAGCCGAACTCATTGTTCGTACCATAGGTAATATCCGCCTCATACATCGCCTTGCGCTGCTCGGCCGGCACTTCATGGATGATCAGGCCAACCGTGAGTCCAAGAAAACGGTAGACCTTTCCCATCCATTCGCTGTCTCGCTTGGCCAGATAGTCATTGACCGTGACGATGTGCACTCCCTGCCCGGTCAGCGCATTCAAATAGACCGGCAGCGTCGCCACGAGGGTCTTACCTTCACCGGTCTTCATCTCTGCAATACGTCCCTGGTGCAGGACGATTCCACCGATAATCTGCACGCGGTAGTGGCGCATGCCGAGCACGCGGTCTGCCGCCTCGCGCATCGTGGCAAATGCCTCCGGCAGCAGAGAATCCAGAGACTCTCCGTTCTGATAGCGTTCCTTAAACTCCTCCGTTTTTCCGCGCAGCTCTGCGTCCGACAGCGCGCGGAACTCTTCCTCCAGCGCCTCCACCTTGTCGGCAATGGGATTGATTTTTTTCAGCTCATGCTGACTATGTGTACCGAATATTTTTTCTAATAATCGAGCCATTCTGTCTTGTCCTTTCCAAACGGAAACCCTGTTCCGATTGCTCTATCATATAGTTGCTCTGTTTTGTAAAACATTTCACCCTGCATTATAACACAGTTCTCCGTTGAAGAAAAACAACTTTTTGTAAACTCCACCTGTTTTTCTGCCATTCCGGAAAAAAATCTTTACTTCTTGTGAGGAGTTCTCTATAATAATATATTGAGTACGCATACTATATCAGATTTATGAGGAGAATTTGCTTTGGCACTGATTGAATTTGAAGAATATAAACAGAAATTAACCAATCTGGAACCCGATCTGGACGAGCTGGAACACGCTTACGATCTGGAGCACGCCGCAGAGGAAGTGGAGGAGCTGGAGAACCGCGCCAGCGAACCGGGCTTCTGGGATGACATGGAAAAGTCACAAAAAATACTCCAGCGCACCAAGGCTCTCAAAGACAAAATCGAGGGCTTCCACAACCTAAAAAGTCAATGGGAGGACCTGCTGACCCTGTGTGAGCTGGCGATTGAAGCCGAGGACGAGTCCATGCTGGACGAGCTGAAGACCGGCTTTGACGCACTCACCGACGAACTGGAGCGCCGAAAGCTGGCGACCCTGCTGCTGGGCGATTACGATTCCAACAACGCGATCCTGTCCTTTCATGCCGGTGCCGGAGGCACCGAGGCACAGGACTGGTGTGAAATGCTGTACCGGATGTACACCCGCTGGGCAGAGCGCCACGGTTTCACCTACCAGCTGCTTGACTATTTGGAAGGCGATGACGCCGGCCTGAAGTCGGCTTCCATCCTGATTCAGGGCGAGAACGCCTACGGCTTCCTCAAGAGCGAATCCGGTGTTCACCGTCTGGTTCGCATCTCTCCGTTCGATTCCTCAGGACGCCGTCATACGTCGTTCTCTGCCGTAGAGGTCATGCCGGAAATTGACGACGATAACACGGTGGAAATCCGACCGGATGACGTCGAGATGCAGGTATTCCGTTCCTCCGGCGCCGGTGGCCAGCACATCAATAAAACCTCGTCCGCTGTTCGCCTGATTCACAAGCCGACCGGCATTGTGGTCTCCTGTCAGACCGAGCGCAGCCAGTTCCAGAACAAAGATAACTGTATGAAAATGCTCCGTTCCAAGCTGATGGAAATCAAGGAGCGCGAACACCTCGACAAAATCGAGGACATCAAGGGCGACCAGAAAAAGATCGAGTGGGGCAGCCAGATCCGTTCGTACGTCTTTATGCCGTACACACTGGCCAAGGACACCCGTACCTCGTTTGAAAACTCCAACATCGACGCGGTCATGGACGGTGACATTGACGGCTTTATCAATGCTTACCTCACGGCCCAGGCAACCGGTACACTGCAAACCAAATAACAACACACTGCAGCAAGTGTCAGCATCGCGCTGGCACTTGTTTTTTTCTTTGCATAATCCCCTCGCCGGTGTACAAACTAACACTGTGCATTTTGTGATACCAAAAGGGGGAAGGCTCTGCGATGCATCCACGCATTCGTTATCTCATGATCGGCGCACTGGCCGGCGCCGCCAACGGATTTTTCGGCTCCGGCGGCGGACTGTTTCTCGTTCCATTGCTGTCCGGCTGGGCGCACACCACGCAAAAGCAGGCATTTGCCACATCCGTCGCCGTGGTGTTTCTTCTGTCCGCCATGAGCACCATATTTTATTTATCCCGCGGCGCCATTGACCTGGGCTTCGCCACACCGTATCTTATCGGCGGCTTTGTCGGCGGCATCCTATCCGGCCTGCTGTTCCATAAGACGTCTCCCTCTCTGCTGCGGCGTCTGTTTGGACTCCTTCTGCTCTGGGGCGGCGTCCGTTCGGTGCTGCTGTGGTAGGCGGCATCCTCGTCGGTGCACTCACCGGCATTCTGTCCGGATTCGGTATCGGAGGAGGTTCCCTGCTCATTGTATGGCTCACCGCCATGGAGGGAGTCGGACAGCTCGCGGCTTCTGGTATCAATCTGCTGTACTTTTTGTGTTGTGCGCCGCCCGCACTCGTCTCTCACTGGAAGCATGATCGGATCGTCAAGCCAGCTTTTCTCTGGTGCTCTCTCTCCGGCTGTCTGATCTCCCCACTCGCCTCCTACTGCGCCTCCATCGTATCCACCGATCTTCTGCGCCGGGCATTTGGCGTATTGCTTCTCGTGCTCGGAACCCGTGAGCTGTTCCATAAAAAAAGGATGGATACACACTAACGGTATCCATCTCTATGGGAAGCGATTACTCCGCGTGCATTCGCTTATAATCCAGGTAACCCTGTAAAATCAGCGACGCCGCCACGGCATCCACGTTCTTTTTATGCTTTTTTTGTTTTTTCCCCGTCGCGTGCAAAATCGCGTGGGCTTCTATCGTTGTTCGGCGCTCATCCCACAGAATCACCGGAATCCCGGTACGGGCTGTCAGCTCCTCTCCAAAGGCCTTGCACTTTTCTGCCCGCTCGCCCTCGCTGGCGTTCATATTCTTGGGCAGCCCCAGTACAATTTCCTCAATGCGCTCCCGTTTTGCCAGCGCTGTCAGCTCTTCCAGCAGCTTCTCGGTATTCCAAGACGGAATCACCTGCGGAGAGCCGGCCAGAAATCCCGTCGGATCAGAAATAGAGACTCCCGTCCTGGCATCCCCGTAATCAATCCCCATAATTTTCATCAGTATGTCCTCCTGTCCTTCTGCCCTGATTGTATCACAAACGCAAAAGCGAGTGCAACCGTTCGCCGCTCCCTATTGATTTGCCACTCAAATTTTTTCATTGCACTTTGTCCATGTAATTGTTATAATAAATTATATTTGTCGATACAGAGAGAGGTATCCTGCATGGCAGTTTCTAAAAACAACCGAAAGCGGGGCAAAAAGCGTTCTTCATCACACGCAGCGCCGCCCGGCTTCTCTGCGAACACCGAAAAACAGCCGAAGAAGCGCACGATGACAGAGGAACGACGCGCTTCCGCTGTCACCTTCCTCAAAGCCATCAGCCTGGTTCTTATGATCGCCGGACTCGGCATGGTCTACTTTTCCCACGACAGCGTCGGATTTCCGCTCGCCATCGCCGGCGCGTTCATTGGCTTTGTATTCGCCCGCCAAAACCAGCATTTTCGTTTTGTCACCTCCGCATGTTACGGAATTTTTATCGCTGTCATGATTTACTATTGGATTTCTTTCACATAATTTTGAAACATAAAGGAGCATAATTCCATGGCTACATCCAAGAACAACCGAAAAAAAGGACAAAAGCGTCAGCCTATGCACAGCAAACCGGTTTCCGCCAGCGCACTTCGCGCTGAGCAGCAGCGCAAAGAAGAAGAACGAAAAAGTCAGAGCAAAAACGCTCGGCTGAACCTTCTGATGACCATCGGTATGCTGGTCGGTCTGGTCGTTGCCATGGCTGAGCATCCGCGAATCGGCTACCCATTGACCTTTATCTGTGCTCTCGGCTGTCTCTCTACCGTAAATGAGGACACCAAGCACCGTAAGCTCGTCACCGCCTGCTACCTGATCTATATGCTCGCCACCGCATTTATGTTCTATATGACCATGATGGGTCAATGATGAGATAACGATAAGCACACAAAATCCACTTGCTTTTCGTAACATTTGCGCGAGATTTTGTAAATATTGATATTGACGACCAGAACCCTCCATGGTATACTAACTATACCTATGCAGGGTTCTTTTTTTTGCGTTGAATTGCAGCGCAAGGTTACACCTGCAACAGGGAGGCAATTATTTAAGGAGGTGCCGTTATGCGCGTTAAGGTAACCCTGGCCTGCACGGAGTGCAAGCAGAGAAACTACGACTCTATGAAGAACAAGAAGAACAACCCGGAGCGTCTTGAAATGAACAAGTACTGCCCGTTCTGCCGTAAGCATACGTTACATCGCGAAAGCAAGTAACGCTCGGAGAAAGGAATACCGTTCATGTTTGGTAAGGAAAAAGACGTTTCCAATGCCGAAAAGAAGCAGAAAAAACCGGCTGACAAAAAGCCCGGCTTTTTTGCCCGAATCGGAAAATGGTTTCATGATCTGAAAAGCGAAGGCAAGAAGATCGTATGGCCAACCCGCAAACAGACAATCAACAATTCCGCCATCGTAATCGCTGCCATCTTGCTCGTCGGTGTCGTTATCTGGATTCTGGATGCTATCTTTAATCTGGGTGTTACTGCACTGATCACTCTGGCTGCGGTGTAAACTGGAAAGGTTTGGTCTGCAATGTCTGAAACACCAAAGTGGTATGTGATTCACACATACTCCGGCTACGAAAACAAAGTAGCCTCTTCCATCGAAAAAGCGGTGGAAAATCGAAACATGCATGATCTGATCACGGACGTTTCCATTCCCGTAGAGGTCGTCCGCGAGGTCAAGGACGGAAAGACCCGTGAGGTCGAACGCAAGCTGTTTCCGGGCTATGTCCTCGTCAAGATGATCCTGACCGACGAAAGCTGGTATCTGGTGCGCAACACGCGCGGATGCACCGGTTTCGTCAGCCCGAATTCCAACAAGCCTCTTCCCCTCACCGACGAGGAGGCCGCACAGTGGGGTGCTGAAAAGCACGAGGGAACCATCGAGATCAGCTACAAGGTCGGTGATTCGGTCCGTGTCTGCGACGGTCCGCTGGTCGATTTTGTCGGCGTTGTCGATGAAATTGAACAGAATCAGAACAGAGTACGTGTTATTGTATCCATGTTCGGACGTGAAACCCCGGTTGAGCTGGAGCTCAATCAGGTTGAAGTCATTGAGGATTAATTCCTCGTCCCCTGGCAGGTGGGAGAGCGCCGCTGAGACAGTACGGCGTTTCGCCATTACCACATTTTTCAAGGAGGTGCTACTAACATGGCACAGAAAGTAGTAGGATTTATTAAGCTTCAGATTCCGGCAGGCAAGGCAACTCCGGCTCCCCCGGTAGGTCCGGCCCTTGGCCAGCACGGTGTAAACATTATGGCGTTCACGAAGGAATTCAACGAACGCACCAAGAATGATGCAGGTATGATCATCCCGGTAATCATTACCGTCTACGCTGACCGTTCCTTCTCGTTCGTAACCAAGACCCCGCCGGCAGCCGTTCTGATCAAGAAGGCCTGCAACCTGCAGAGCGGCTCTGCGGTTCCGAACAAGACCAAGGTCGCTACTATCAGCAAGGCAGATGTCCAGAAAATCGCTGAGACCAAGATGCCTGACCTGAACGCCGCTTCTCTGGAAGCAGCGATGAGCATGATCGCCGGTACCGCCCGCTCTATGGGTATTACTGTCGAGGAGTAATCAACTATTTCATCATTCAGAACTGACGGCACAAGGCCGTCTGGTGGGAGGAACTTGTTTTCCGAATAACCACTAAAGGAGGATTTTATCGTGCGCAAAGGTAAGAAATATGTAGAGAGCGCAAAGCTCATTGATCGCAGCAAGCTCTACGATCCGTCTGATGCTCTTGACGCAGTCATCAAGACCGCAAAGGCCAAGTTCGACGAGACCGTGGAGATTCACGTTAAGCTGGGTGTCGATTCCCGCCACGCAGACCAGCAGGTCCGCGGCGCAATCGTCCTGCCGAACGGTACCGGTAAGACGGTCCGTGTCCTGGTATTTGCCAAGGGCGATCAGGCAAAGGCCGCAGAAGAGGCCGGTGCTGAATTCGTCGGCGCAGAAGATCTCGTCACCCGCATTCAGAAGGAAAACTTCTTCGATTATGACGTTGTCATCGCTGCTCCGAACATGATGGGTCTGGTTGGCCGTCTGGGTCGTGTGCTCGGTCCGAAGGGCCTGATGCCGAACCCGAAGGCTGGCACCGTAACCATGGATGTCGCTAAGGCAGTTCAGGACGCCAAGGCTGGTAAGATTGAGTACCGTCTGGACAAGACCAACATCATCCACTGCCCGCTCGGCAAGGTTTCTTTCGGCACAGAAAAGCTGGAGGAGAACTTCAACGCTCTGATGGGTGCAATCATCAAGGCAAAGCCGGCTGCTGCAAAGGGTCAGTACGTTCGCTCCTGTGTCGTTGCTTCGACCATGGGCCCGGGCGTCAAGGTCAACGCTGCAAAGCTGACCAACTAAGCGTCAAAAATTTCTGTCCAAGCTATTGACAGACAGGCTGCTGCCTGCTATAATTTAATAGCTCGTTCAAAGACAGCAGGTGATGTATTTCATCCTAACCGGCACGTCCGGCCTGCCGAGGCAGCATCCAACCCCAATGGATTGATTCCATCTGATGTTTCATGCCCTCTTGGTCTTTGACTGAGAGGGCATTTTCTTATGTCCCAATATTTTGTTTTTGGAGGTGAAACAGACTATGCCAAACGCAAAGGTTCTGGAAGAAAAGAAGGCACTCGTTGCCTCTCTGGTTGAAAAGATCAAGAATTCCCCGGCTGGTGTTCTGGTTGATTACAAGGGTATCAACGTTGCTGATGACACTGCTCTGCGTAAGGAGCTCCGCGAGGCAGGCGTTGAGTACAAGGTTGTCAAGAACAGCTTGCTCAAGTTTGCTGCTCAGGAACTCGGCTTCGACGGTTTTATCGAGCATCTGAACGGCACCACTGCTATTGCAATCAGCACGACTGATGACGTTGTCGCTCCGGCTAAGATCCTGTCCAAGTTTGCAAAGGATCACAACAACTTTTCCATCAAGGTCGGTTTCCTGGAAGGCGCTGTTATTCCGGCGTCTGAGGTTGACGCTCTGGCCAAGCTGCCGAGCCGCGAAACTCTTATCGCTCAGGTTCTGTACAGCTTCAACTACCCGGTCATGCAGCTCGCGATTGCGCTTAATGCAATCGCTGAGAAGGGCGAAGCCGATCAGGAAGCTCTTGTCTCCACTCTGGTGGCTGAGAAGGCTGCTGACGAGGCAGCTGCAGAGTAATTTCTGCTTCTATGCGGGGCATTGTTCCCCCATCATATCTATTTAAATTTGTAATTTGGAGGTAACTCACCATGACTATCAATGAGATTATGGATGCCGTCAAGGAACTGAAGGTTCTTGAGCTGGCTGAGCTGGTTAAGGCTCTGGAAGAAGAATTTGGCGTTTCCGCTACTCCGGTTGCTGTTGCAGGCGGCGCCGTTGCTGCTGACGCTCCGGCAGCAGAAGAGAAGTCCGAGTTTGATGTTGTTCTGACTGGCGCAGGCGACAAGAAGATCGGCGTTATCAAGGTTGTTCGTGCAATCACTGGTCTGGGTCTGAAGGAAGCTAAGGAGAAGGTTGACAACTGCCCGTCTACCATCAAGGAAGCTGCTTCCAAGGAAGACGCAGAATCCATCAAGGCTCAGCTGGAAGAGGCTGGCGCTACTGTAGAGCTGAAGTAAGTTACTACACATTGATACTCCTCGGAGAAAACTCCGAGGAGTATTTTTTTATTCTTCCAAAAAAGCAGCCGCATCGGAATTCCCGATGCGGCTATCCTGTTTCTGATACTATTTCACTGTTTTCGTCTTGACAACGCTCCACCGTCCGCGGTAGCTCACACCATTGACAATTTTGTAGGATCGAAGGCGTACATAATACTTTTTCCCTTTGGTAAGCTTGGTGATTGTCCGACTCTTTTTCGTATTTCCAACTACAATAATCCTCTTGGCATTGCGGAACGACGAATTCGTTGCATACTCAATCTGATACCCACGGCAGTTGGAAATCGCATTCCACTGAACCTTCAAGCTTCGGTTTCCAGTGCTGGTCAGCTTGGAGATGGACATCCCCTGCGGGATAATCGGAAACTCAGCAGAAATGCTTCCGCTGTAGCCGTTTCGTCCCGTGACAGTAACCGTTGCCATTCCGATCTTTTTGTTGTTCGAATAGCTCACGGTATAATTCGACGAATCCAGCAACTCCCCGGTCTTCTTCAGGTATACCTGAACCGGATTCTTGCGCGCTTTTCCAGTATATGACATCCGGCTGTATTTCAATTCCAAAACCGCTGTGCCGGGAACGCCCAGATTCTTTCCGTTACTATCTTCGTCCAGATAATCCTCCATATGCACGGAGCCATAGCCATATTGATCGTCTTTTCCCGGCTCTCCCAGATCCTCAGTATACGCTCTGAGTGTTTCATACACCTCGGTCACCGTGTATTCCGGATGCAGCAGCTTGATATAGGTAACGGCTCCCGCCATCTCTGGCGTCGCCATCGAAGTACCGCTGTCCGTTCTGGTTCCTCCGCCTACGGCCGCACTCACGATGTCGCTGCCCGGCGCCGCGAAATCGACCGCGTCCCCAAAGCTCGAATACGATGCCAGCGTCCCTACCTTAGATAGCGCGGATATCGCAATGGTTGTGTCCAGTGTAGCCGGATAGCACATGCTGTAACCCAGGGAATCCTGATTCACACCTTCATTACCCGCTGCAGCCAATACAACAATGTCTTTCTCGTACAGCTCTTTCAGTGCCCGATCCCAAACAGAGTAGGGAAACTCCGGATCCTCCAGCGCACCCAGACTCATGTTGACCACTGCGGCACCGTGTTTTCCAGCATAGCGAATCGCTCCTTCAATCGCCGCGTCCGTTGTGTTGCCTTGGGAGTCAAACACGCGCAGCGCCATCAATGCCACATTATCCGGGGTCGCATCCGTAACGATTCCGGCAACATGCGTTCCATGTCCATTCGTGTTCACGTCCGTGTCCTCATAGTCACTGGAGCTGCTGCCGTCCGTTGTGATAAAATTATATCCGGTCACAGTACGTTCCGCAAAGAACGGGTGGTCTGTATCAATACCCGTATCAATAATCGCTACTGTCGCATCCCGCTCCGTGAGCCCATATTCCTCCGCCTGCTCCTTCAGGATATCCAGGCCCATATAGGCAGTGCCCCACGAAACACAACTTTTTGTTGTCACGCCAGTGCCCTCCGACAGCAGCATATCCGCCGTCAGAACACGATCTGCAAAGCAGCTGTCCTCACCCAATTCTGCCGTCAGCTTCTGATAGGCTGCTTCTGTTGCCTCCCGCGAGTCAAACTGTAAAATATACTCATCATACTCTGCCCAGTGCAGCACTTCCACTGCCCCGTAATCCCCTGCCAGCTCTTCGGCATATACGATCAAACGACAGGTCTGATAGGGATCGCGAACATGGACAATTCCTTCAGCATCCGTAAATGCATGATATTCCGTGTCCTCATCAAAATACTGTTCCGCGGTCTCGGAAGACCGGAACAGCGCATCCTCCTCCGTCCGCGACAGGTCAAACTGTTTGCGAAGCGAAATCTTTTCCCCATCTTTTTCCGATTGATTGGTATCGGGATCAATGGTGATTTCACCAAAATAAGTATCTTGCCAGTATCCTTGAACCAATTCACTGATCTGTGACCAATCCGACACCCGTTGTACAGAGGCCATCTCTCCCAGATCCAGATTTACTGCTGTCGCCGGAACAGCACTTCCACTTATCATCGCCGCAAGTAAGAGTGCAACCCCTCGTCTGCCTATAACTTTCATTTTGTCACCTCCGATGTTATTGTACCATTCACAGCATTTTCATGCAAGTCGCCAGATCCTCATACACAAGTATGGAAAAACGGCACCCCTTACCGGTGGTGCCGTTGCAATCACTCCTGTTTGGTGTAAGGACATCCTGTACAGCCAGAACCCTCTGCTACAGAAGGTTGATACGCCGCAAGCGATCCCTCTGTCAAACGCTGCATTGCATACAATCGCTCATTGACCATATCCCAAAAACAATACGGCAAATGGTCGCGATGTCCGCGGTGAATCAGGACGCATTCCCAGCACTTTCCATGGTGCGGACAGCTCTCCGGGCAGGAACAGTAATCAATCCCGCTGTCCACAATCTCTTTGAGTGCCTCCATCTTGATGGCATACTGTTCTTCTGCCCCCATCTTTCCTTCCCGTCCCATGCGATCCTGATAAATCATCTTTTCATTCCAATCCACCCGAACGGCCTTTTTTTCTTCCATGTTCATCCTTTCTCCTAGTCCTTTCTATTCAAAACACAATTTGTTTTTTTCATTATACCGAATTCCTTGTTCTTTTACAATCATGGCAAGAAAAATTCCCCCTTGTGCCTCAGCAAAAGGGGGAACCGTTCGTTATCACTTGTCGTTATCGGGAGAGCCGTCCCAGCTGAACCTCTCCGGTATTTGCATCCTCTGCATAATATGTCTTACCGTTGACATAAAACACAAACCCATTCTCTAACTCGGTCTCTTTTACCACACTAGACAAACCTGGTACGATAGAATATACGGTATTCACAAAGGCGCTCTCTCCCGCAGCATCTATGTCCTGAACGATGATCTTATCGCCCATATAATCCATCAGGTAGCTGTCATCCGAGGGATCACTGAGCAGTGCAGTCTTGATCTTTCGGCTATAATCGTATCGGTATACCTTGCCTCTTTCTGCACGAGTATAATACAGCCCTTTGTCCGTCGGAATCATCTGATCCAGATCGACATTTTTAATGTTCTGCGCCAGCACCCGGATCCCGTCACCGTATCGGTCACATGATTTGACCGCTGTGACAACACCCTTTTCCAAGTCCGAATCACTGCACTCGATATAGTAAATTTTGCTTCCAATGACCTGATACGCTACACAGCTGCGGGAAATGCGGAACCAATCCCCGGTCTCCCCTCCCACGGTGTAGAGGCTGGTCGGCTCTACTCCATCTGTAGCCGACATTCCAATCACCTGGCCGCCGCTGATCTGCATACCGGCAAACGAATTGCGCACCTTATAGGTTCGATTGTTCTTCAGACTGTACCGTCTCGTGTGAACTCTTTCATCCCCTTTGGAAGACTCGTACGTATACACCAGCGAGTTGCCGCAAATCCCCTGCAGCACCGTATTGGTTCCAGTCAGCTCAATCAGGCGCTTCTTCCCTGTGCCATCCGTCTTAATCCGATAAATCCGGGTCTTGCTGCCTGACTCATTGGTCGTCGCATAGTAGATCGTACTGCTGTCCATGACGCAGCTGTCTACATGATAATTCTTTGTGGGCGCAACAATCTCTTTTGCTGCACCACTGGCCGTGCGCTGCACAAACAAACCGCCTTGTGCGGTATAGGTATAATACTTTCCACATTTTCCGGCATCTGTCGCCTGTGCTCCCGCACTCATATTCGAGAGCGCAACACAAAAAGCTGCCGCCGCCAGCACAGAGAGGCCGATTCCCTTCATCCGTTCGAGCATCATCCGCTTCATGAAAAAACCCCTTTCTAACGTTAACCTATGTATCAATGAACGTCGATTGTTGTAAACAGTTATGATTGTATCACAAATTATTGGTTAGTACAAGTGTTCTGTTTTTCAATTTATTTCCTTTTTGATGAATAATACACAAAAAACTACCACTGCAACGGCATACAATTCCATCGCAGTGGCAGCACGGTCATCACGTCACCTCAATATTTCGCTGTAAGATGACAAATTTGCCGTCCTCCGTCATTCCCTTGCGAACAAATCCGTTTGACATATAATAATGCGGACCAGCCGGACGACTCGCCAGCGGTTTAGCCTGCAGAACCTTCTTGCCCATCCGGCGATATGTACTGACAGCATGTCCCATCAACTGCGGACCCAGACCGCAGCCACGGAATTTGGGCAGAATTCCAGTTCCCCCCATCTCTCCGATCTCATTGTATCGATTTTCTACCGTGTTCATCGCAATGATACCGGCATGCTCCTGCCCGATCATACCATAGGAAACAGCCTCCGGAATGACCTCCTGGAAACTGCGCAGCCGCTCCTCAATTTTTTCGTCCGGATACGCCTCTTTTCCGTAAGTCGGCCAGTAAATCATATGAAACAGCTCCAGAGTCAATGCTTTTTCCTCTGGGTCATCCCAATCCACCGGCTTAAACCACATCTGAAGGGAAACCGGAACATCCACGGTGCTGCTCCACTTGAGCGCACGGAACGTGGACAGCTCCGGCGGCAGATGGCTGTTATCATTCGTGTAATCCACACGAACCGATCCGTCATCCAAAAACACCAGACGGGCCACACAGGTATTGTCTCCCCAGCCCACCTTCATTAACTGTTCCGGAGCCAGCCCTTTGGCCAGTGCCAGAACACTGCGGGTAACAGTTCCATGCGTGACCACTGCAATGGATTGTCCGCTGTGCTGCTTCACCAGAGCGCAAATTTCATCAAAGACACGCTGTCCGGCCTGCATAATCCGCTCACCCTTCGGCGGCTGGCACTCCCATGGGCGATTGCACCAGCATTCATACAGCTCGGACTGGAACTCCTTGAGTTCCTCCCACGGCTTGTCCTCCCATTCACCCAGATCGACCTCCCGCAGGTCAGCACGCTCCTGCACCGTCAGGCCCTTTGGCTCCGCAATTGCTCTGGCTGTGTGACGAGCACGGGAGAGATCACTGGAATATACCGCATCCAGCCGGATCGTGCGGAATCGGTCTCCAACCATTTTTGCCTGCTCCAGTCCCCGCGGGGTCAGCAGGCTGTCATACTGTCCATGGCAACGCCGTGCGATATTTCCCTCTGCCTCAGCGTGCCGTACCAAATATACTGTCGTACTCATATCTCTAACGCTCCTGTCAATTCTGTTACACTCTTCACGCCGTGACGGTCACAAAATTCCTCGATTTCCCTTGCCACACGCACCGGCGTCATGGGGTCGGCAAAGCATGCCGTTCCCACGGCAATCGCACTGGCGCCAGCCATCATCATCTCTACCGCATCCCGACCTGTCCGGATTCCGCCCATACCGAGCAGCGGGACATTTACCGCCTTATGTACCTGGTAAACCATGCGCACTGCAACAGGGAATACCGCCGGACCGGACAGTCCGCCCATGATATTCGAGAGAATCGGACGGCGCGTCTCAATATCAATGCGCATACCCAGCAAGGTGTTAATCAGTGACAACGCATCGGCACCGGCACCGACGGCCGCACGGGCGATCTCCGCAATATCCGTGACATTCGGGGACAACTTGACAATCAGTGGTTTTTTCGCATATTTCTTTGCCTCAGAAACCACTTCTTCCACCATACTCGGCTGCGTTCCAAAGGCCATGCCGCCGCACTTCACGTTTGGGCAGGAAATGTTCATTTCGATCAGATCCACATCGGCATCCGAAATCTTCTCGATCATTCCGACATATTCTTCCACCGTATTCCCCGACACATTGGCGATAATCTTCGTATCGTACTGACGCAGAAATGGAATCTGTTCTGCAATAAAACGATCAATTCCCGGATTTTGGAGTCCGACACAATTCAGGATTCCCATCGGCGTCTCCGCAATGCGCGGCGCCGGATTTCCCAGGCGCTCTGTGGGAGTCAGCCCCTTGACTCCAATACCGCCCAACTCACTCAGGTCGAAGAATGTTCCATACTCATGTCCAAATCCAAAGGTTCCCGATGCGGTAGTGACCGGATTGCTCAGCTCTACCCCGCAAAAATTCACGCGCATATCTGCCATTACCACACGACCTCCTTGGAATCAAATACCGGACCATCCTTGCAGACGTGTCCGTAGCGAGTCTCTCCGTTCTTCGCCTGTAGCGCACACGCGCAAACCAGGCAAGCGCCGATTCCACAGCCCATGCGCTCTTCCATGGACACCTGGCACGGAATCCCCGCCTCTTCTGCCAAGGCTGCTAGCGCACGGAGCATTCCTTTCGGTCCGCAGCAGCACACCGACGTGAACTCCCCGATATGTGCTTCGAGAACCGAAGACACAAAGCCGGGAATCCCGTACGATCCGTCATCTGTCGCAACGTAGACGTCGCCCTGTGCCCGGAAGTCCTCTTCCAGGATTACCGCATCCTTGCTGCGGAACCCGAGAATCGCGGTTGGCTGCGTGCCCCGTGCTTTTGCTGCCTTCATCGTCTTGAGCATCGGTGGAACACCAATTCCTCCGCCAATCATCACCGGACGCTCACCCAGTGCACTCAAGTCAAAGCCGTGGCCTGCCGGCCCCAACACATCCAAGGTATCTCCTTCTCTGCGCTCCGAAAGCCATTTTGTTCCCTCACCTTTGACCGCAAACACGATCTTCAGTCCGCCCTCCGGCGTGTCGCAAATGGAAATCGGACGGCGCAGCAAATGCGCATCTCCGCATGCGATGTGAACAAACTGTCCGGCCTGCGCCAGCTCACTGATCTTCGGCGCCTCCAGCACGAGCGCAAACAGATCATCACCCAAGCGCTCCCACGTTTGTACTGTACAAAGTTCCTGTATCGGCATAGAATTCCTCCTTGATTCATGGGGTAATTTCTTCGTAAATCCGCGTGGCATCCGTACACAGGCCACGCGACGGATCCATCTCAAACAACACACCGTTGAGCTGACAAACACCGTCTGCCGGTTCAAACCGACTGGTCAGATCACCGCGGAACATGGCAATCGACTGCTCCGGCCGAATCCCAAGCACCGACCACTTTGGACCGGTCATGCCAATGTCCGTCTGAAAGCCGGTTCCTTTCGGATTGATGCGCGTATCCGCCGTTGCAACATGGGTGTGCGTACCGTACACCGCTGCCGCACGTCCATCGAGGTAAAAGCCCATCGCAATCTTTTCCGATGTGGCATTGGCATGAATTTCACATACTGCAACGTCATACCGTCCCTCATTCTGCCGTAAAATCCGGTCTGCACACAAAAACGGGTTGTCCGGTCCATACGGCATATCGCACCGTCCGATCAAATCCATGACGAGCACGCGCCAGCCCGCCGCCTCAAAGATCCCATATCCCTCTCCCGGTGTTTGAGGCGCAAGATTTGCCGGACGCAACAGATAGGGGTTGTCCTCCAGCATCGGAACAATCGCCTGCCGGCGCAGCGCATGATTTCCCAATGTAATCACATCCGCACCGGCAGCAAAAATGCTGTCTGCCTGCCGCGGAGTAATCCCCACACCATTTGCATTTTCTCCGTTTACAATCGTGAGGTCAGCCCCCGTCTCTCGCTTCACTTTTCGAAGCAGCCTGGACAGCGTATCCAGCCCCGGTTGGGATACCACATCGCCAATCGCCAGAAGTTTCATCCTGTTCTCCTCTCCCGTATGCTGGCAAACCGTCCAGCCCATTCAGATGGAAAAACCGGCGGCACAGCTCATCGCCGCGCCGCCGTATGTAGTCAGCTTATCAATCAAAAAGCGGGGAGACTGATGTCTCCTCATAAACGCGCGCAATAGCCTCTGTAAACAGCGGCGCAACGTTCAGCGTTTTAATTTTTTCACACTGTTTGGACTCCGGCAGCGCAATGGTATCCAGCAGCCACAGCTCGCTAATCGGGCTGGCCTTCAGGCGATCCACCGCCGGACCCGACAAAACGCCATGACTTGCACAAGCATATACCTCGGTTGCCCCACCGATGGTAATCAGCGCTTCTGCCGCATGACACAGTGTTCCCGCAGTATCAATCAGGTCATCACACAGAATACATTTCTTGCCGCGCACATCACCGATGATGTTCATAACCTCGGAGACATTGGCACGCGGACGACGCTTGTCAATAATTGCGAGACGATAATCCAACTTCTCGCAGAACTTGCGACAGCGGGTAACCGATCCCAAATCCGGAGAAACAATCATAATATCATCCCGGCTGCGGCCAAAATAATTCTTAATATGCGGAATCAGAATCGAAGCTCCCATCAGATTGTCTACTGGGATATCAAAGAATCCCTGAATCTGCTGTGCGTGCAGATCCATCGTCAGAACACGGTCTGCCCCTGCCGCCGTCAGAAGATTCGCCACCAGCTTGGCCGAAATCGGATCACGGGCCTTGGACTTACGATCCTGACGAGCATAGCCAAAATACGGAATTACCGTTGTGATACGGCCTGCCGATGCACGCTTACATGCATCAATCATAATCAACAGCTCCATCAGGTTGTCGTTAACCGGTTCACAGGTCGACTGGATCAGGAATACATCCGAGCCGCGGATCGTTTCTCCGATTGTGACCGAAACCTCGCCATCAGCGAAATGGCTTACCATACAGTCGCTGAGCGGAAGGCCGAGAGCTTTTGCGATCTGCTCGGCCAGAGTCCTGTGCGAGTTGCCGGCCAGAATCTTGATGTTTTTGCCATGAGAAATCATTCGGTGATACCCCCTGCATTTCTTTCAGTATTGATCTCGGGACAGTAGAAAACTCTGCCCCGGCTGTTTGGGATTCATCGGTCGGCAGCTTGGGGGGCTGCCGTCCAGTTTATTTGATTATACTATTAAATAACTCGTTTTATATTTGGCTGGAATCGTCCTTACGGTACTGCGCCCGTCTGCGGTCATTCCATCCACATTTGGTCTGCTGCCGCGCGCGGGCAATGACCAGTGCGCCGTCCGGCACGGAATCCGTCACCGTCGATCCCGCTGCGGTAAACACACGGTCACCGATCTGGATCGGCGCCACCAGGTTGGTGTTGCAGCCGATAAAG